>JAUZEU010000434.1 GCA_030838885.1 Bryobacterales bacterium
TCCACAAATCAGTGGAAGCGCTCGAACGAGGTGGCGTACTGGAGCCCGTGCCCGTGCCGGGGCTTTCGCCGGAATACAGACTATTGCGAATGGGCGGCAACAGGTGAGATTAATTCAAATTCCATCCCGAAGACACTTCCTTCGCACCACCGCCGCGGCGGTGCAATGACAGCGCTGAACACCGCGTATTCGCAGCGCAGGAATGCCCGAACGCGGACGCCCGGCGGCGTCTCTTCTTAAGCCCCTGCGTCTCCCTCCACACATGGCAGGTAAAATCAGATAACTCTTCTCGAGCTATTAAGGGTAATCTTTGAAACCTCTGGGAATCTGCTTCTTTCTCGCCACGGCCCTCACTGCCCAAACCCATAAAACCTGGGCCGACTACGGCGGTGCGCCCGATTCCGCTCAGTACTCCGGCCTCACCCAAATCAATCGTTCCAACGTCGCAAAGCTGAAGCGCGCCTGGAGCTATCCCACAACCGACGGCAACAAGTATTTCTTTAATCCCCTCATCGCCGACGGCCTCATGTACGTCATGGCCAGGAGCAATTCCATCGTGGCCCTCGACCCCGCCACGGGCAGGGAAGTTTGGGTCCACTCCACCGGCCCCAATAACGCCATCATCACCAACCGCGGCCTGAACTACTGGGAGAGTCCCGACCACAAAGACCACCGCCTGCTCTTCGCCGTCAACAATCTCCTGCAGGCCATTGATGCCAAAACCGGCAAACCCATCCGCACCTTCGGCCACAACGGCACGACCGATCTGCGCGAAGGCCTCGGCCGCGATCCGAAAACAATTGCCCTCGTCCAATCCACCACGCCGGGCAAAGTCTTCGAAAACCTGCTGGTCCTGGGCTCGGCCACCAATCAGGAATACGATTCCGCTCCCGGCGACATCCGCGCCTACGATGTCCGCACCGGCCAGCTCGCCTGGAGCTTCCACACCGTCCCTCATCCCGGTGAATACGGCTATGAGACCTGGCCCAAAGACGCATGGAAGACCATCGGCGGCGCGAACGCCTGGGGTGAGCTCTCGGTCGACGAAAAGCGCGGCATTGTCTTCGTCCCCACCGGCAGCCCCAAATACAACTTTTATGGCGCGGACCGCGCCGGACAGAACCTCTTCGGCGACTCCCTTCTCGCCCTCAACGCCCGCACCGGCAAGCGCCTCTGGCATTTCCAGATGGTGCACCATGACATCTGGGATTACGACAACGCCACCGCGCCTAAACTCCTTACTGTGCGCCACAACGGTAAGCTGGTCGATGTAGTCGCCCAGGCTGGCAAACAGGGCTTCGTCTGGGTCTTCAATCGCGAAACCGGCGAACCGCTCTGGCCTATTGAAGAGCGGCCCGTTCCGCGCTCCGACATGCCGCTCGAAAAGGTCTGGCCCACGCAGCCGTTTCCCACTGCGCCGCCACCCTTCGCCCGACAGAAATTCACAGCCGACGACCTCAGCCCCTTCATCGATGATCCACAGGAACGCGCGCGCTTTCGCGACACCATTCTGAGTGCCCGCAACGAAGGCATGTTCACCCCGCCCGGAATCCGAGGCAGCATTCAAATGCCCGGCAACAACGGCGGCGCCAACTGGGGCGGTGCTGCGGCCGATCCCGATAAAGGCCTTCTCTACATCGTGTCGAAGGATTTCCCCGCGCTGCTAAAGCTCGAAGCGGATGGCACCAAAGCGGCTTCACTCGCAGGCTCCCCTGAAGAGCAGGGCCAGTTCATCTACCGTGAAAACTGCCTGTCCTGTCACGATAAAAATTTGCCCGGCGTTAAGCTCACACGCCAGCAAATCAGAGACACCGTGCGCACGGCGAAAGACCACGCCCCGGGCTTTCCCAAGATATCCGACTCCGAACTGAACCAGATTGCCGGCTATCTCCTGAACCCGCTCCGTGCCCCCGCCAGGGTGGTTCCCGGCCGGTACAAGAGTTCCTTTGGCTTCATGGTCACCAGCACTGGCCTGAGCGCTATCGCTCCGCCCTGGACCTCCCTGACAGCTTACGATCTCAACGAAGGCACAATACGCTGGAAGATCCCGCTGGGCGAAGTTCCGGAACTGGCCGAAAAAGGCAGCAAAGACACCGGCGCGCACTTCCCCAAAGTCGGCCCCGTGGTAACCGCAGGCGGACTCATCTTTACCGCCACACGCGACCGCAAAGTTCGCGCTCTCGATTCCGACTCCGGCAAAGTGCTCTGGGAAGCCGAAGTGAATGCCGCCCTCGAAGGCATCCCGGCCGTTTACGAAATCGACGGCCGCGAATACCTGGTAGTCTGCGCCGCCGCTCAGCCCACCACGCATATCCACGCCACCCCAGGTCACCCGGCAGTGAACGCCCCCATCGAAGGCGCTTACGTGGCCTTCACGCTTCCCGATTGAGCGCTCTGGAAAACTGCTCCTTGTCCAGTTCGTTCTCCCAGCGTGCCACTACCAGCGTTGCCACGGCATTCCCGGCCAGGTTCGTCAGCGAGCGGACCTGCGACATGAACCGGTCCACGCCCAGCAACAACGCAATCCCCGCTACGGGCACTGTTCCCAGTGACGAAAGCGTGGCCGCCAGAGTAATGAATCCTCCCCCAGTCACCGCCGCCGAGCCCTTGGAAGTCAGCATCAGCACCAGCAACAACACCCCTTCCTGACTCAGACTCAGATGCGTGTTCGTGGCCTGCGCCACAAAGATGGCCGCAATCGTAAGATAAATCGAAGTCCCGTCCAGATTGAACGAATATCCCGATGGCACCACCAGCCCCACCACGGACTTCGTACACCCCAGTTCTTCCAGCTTCCGCATCAGTCCCGGCAATGCAGCCTCCGACGAAGAAGTTCCCAGCACAATCAGAAACTCGTCCTTCAGATACACCAGCAGCTTCCACAAATTGATCCCATGCGCCCGTGCAATCAGCCACAGCACCACAAACACAAACAGCGCGCTGGTCAGGATCACGCAACCCATCAGCTTCGCCAGCGGCACCAGAGTCTTCACACCGAACCGGCCAATCGTGAACGCCATAGCCCCAAACGCCCCGACAGGCGCAGCCTTCATGATGATCTCCATCATCCCGAAAAACGCCTGCGAAATCGCATCACACCCCGCAATGATCGCTCTGCCCTTCTCGATACGCCCCAAAGCCAGCCCGAACAAAATCGCAATAAAAAGCACCTGCAAAATCTCGCCCTTCGCAAACGCATTCACCACCGTATCGGGAATGATATTCAGCAGAAAATCGACCGTATGCATCGCCTTCTGCGGGCTTGCATAATCCTGCACTGCCTTCGCGTCCAGCGTCGCCGCCGTCGCGTTAATTCCCGCGCCCGGCTGAAGTACCTTCACCACAACCAGCCCGATCACCAGCGCAAAGGTCGTGACCACCTCAAAATAAAGCAGGGCCTTAATTCCGATCCGCCCCAGCTTGCGCATGTCCCCCACGCTGCCGATCCCGGCCACCACCGTGCAAAACACAATCGGCGCGATGATCATCCGGATCACCTTTACGAATGCATCGCCCAGCGGCTTCATTGCCTGCGCAGTGGAAGGATCGACAATCCCCAACGCCACGCCCAGCAGAATCCCCGCCAGTACCTGAAAATGAAGGGTCAGATAAAAAGGACGGGCAGGTCTGGCCACGCCAGCAGTCTTAATCACTCGTTGCATTGTAGCGATATACTTTTTGCTTCATGAGAAGAATCGCTTTCGTCCTGCTTGCAGCCGCAAGTTTGCTGCAGGCTGAAGACTATGTGCTCGGTCCGGATTCCCAGCCCCAACCCGGCGTGCCCAAAGGGGTCCTCACCAAATACAAGCTCGATCCCGGCCGGTACTATCCAGGCGTCCCCCACAACTATTCGATCTACGTCCCGGCCCGGTACAACGCGGCTAAGCCCGCCGCCTTCATGATCTTCCTCGATGGCAGCGGTGCAACCGGCAACGGCCAGCGCGTCCCCGTAGTCTTCGACAACCTGATCGCGAAGGGCGACCTGCCGCCGCTCATCGGCATCTTCATCGATCCCGGCGTTCTGCCTACCCTCTCGGACAGCGCCCAAAACCGTGTCGAGCGCATCTTCGAATACGACAACATCAGCGACCGCTTCTCTCACTTCCTCGAAGACGAACTAATCCCCGCCGTCGCAAAGAGATACAACCTCTCGAAAGATCCTGATGACCACGCCATCTCCGGCGTCAGCACCGGCGCGGTAGGCGCCTTCGTCGCCGCATGGGAACGCCCCGACATGTTTCACCGCGTGCTCAGCTTCATTGGCACCTTCGTCTCTCTGAAAGGTGCCGACACCCTGCCCGCCACCATTCGCCGCACCGAACCAAAGCCCATCCGCGTCTTCCTGCAGGCCGGCAGGAATGACCATCTCGCACCCGAGCAGCCCTACGGCGTCTTCTACGGCGGAAGTTGGCCCACCAATAACCAGGTGATGTACGATGCCCTTCGCTTTGGCGGCTATGACGTGAAATTCGTGCTGGGCGATGAAGGTCACAACATGAAGCAGGGCGCGGCCATCATGCCCGAAGCGCTCCGCTGGCTCTGGCGCGACTACCCCAAACCGATTACTGTCCACGAACCCGCCGCCATCAACACGCCAGGCTGGGAGCCGCGCGGCCGGGTCTACTCCGTTGTTTCGGCCGACAAGCAATGGGAGCAGGTCGGTGACACCTACAAATCGGTCGCCAGCCCCGCCTCCGACAAAACCGGCAACGTATTCTTCGCAGACCCCACCGCGAACCGAATCTACAAATCCGATGCCGACCGCAAAATAGCCGTCTTCAAAGAAAATTCCGGCGGCGCGACCGCCCTGCGCTTCGGCCCTGACGGACTTCTGTACGCCTCTCAGCCCGCCCGCAAACGCATCGTCGCGTTCACTACCGCAGGGGAGGAAAAAACCATCGCGCAGAATGTCGAAGCCAGTGACCTCGCCCTTACCGCCAAAAACGAGATCTACTACACGGACCCAACCGCAAGAACGGTCGGACACATTGACGCAAAGGGGCAAAAGCACGTGGCTTACAGCGGCGGCGAGATCGCGTTGCCGAAGAACCTCAGCCTCTCGCCCGATCAGGCGATGCTCGTCGTCGCCGACGCGCAGACCCGCTTTAGCTGGTCATTCCAGATCGCAAAAGACGGCACCCTCGTCAACGGCGAACCCTTCTACCGCGTCGACATGCCCGAACTCTCGCAAGCGAGCGGAGTTGCCGGCGTCACGGTCGATAGCATCGGCCAGGTCTATTTCGCAACCGCTCTGGGAATCCAGTACTGCGAGCAGAATGGCCGTTGCGCGGGCATCGTCGGCAAGCCGGAACGCGGCGCCATTTCGAACATCGCGTTCGCCGGCAAAGACCTCAACTTGCTCTATGTTGCCGAGGGCAACAAACTCTACCGCCGCTCTGTGAAAGTGAAAGGCGTAACGGCATGGATGCCCGTAAAGGCACCGAAGCCGCCCACCTGATTACTTGATTGCCTGACGCAGACGCTGCTCTTCCTCATCGCCCCAGTACGCAGCGCTGAGCTGCAGAAACACTGAAGTATAGGGCAGCGTCATGTTGGTCTTGATGATCAGTACATTGAACGTCCTGCCCGCCTCATCCAGCTTGTGGATGATCTCTTCATGGGGAATTGTGTTGATCTTCTGCCCCGGCAATTGCTTCTCGAGCAAGCCGCTGAGTAGCTGACGGTAAGCCGTGATCCCCACCGCATCCTGCTCCGGCACAAAGCTCAGTTCATTGTCCGTATAAACTACCGGCCGGACATGCTGGGTCCTCGAAAGCGCAAACAGAACGTGCCGCAGAGTCTCAATCTGGCTCTCATTCGAGATTACCGTCTCGATCCCGTTGCCCGACTGCAGCGGATACGCCGAATCCGCAATCACAATCCAGTTACGGTGCCCAAACAAAGGAAGCCGCTCGTTGACCACCTGTCGCCACGGCGTGGCAGAAATCAAAAAAAGTGACAACACCAGAGCACCAGTGCGAAAGATCATAAGCCGATAGCTTATCGCGCCAGTGGCTGGCATCCGCGGGCTGTCAATTCTTCGAATGGATCTCCTGCAAACTCCAGACCCGAATTGGATCGCGCACCCTGGAAGCCACCGCCTCGACCGCCGCGCGCGCGCCACTCAAAGTCGTGATACAGGGCACCCGATAGGTAATCGCACTCCGCCGGATCGACTTCTCATCCTCAAACGACAGCGCCCCGTTCGTCGTATAAACAACCAGCTGAATCGAGCCCGCCTTCAGCAAATCTACCGCATTCGGGCGTCCTTCGTTCACCTTGAAGACGGTCTTACATTTCAGCCCCGAATTCTGCAGATGAGCCGCCGTGCCGCGCGTGGCCACAAGCTCAAACCCGAGCTCCGCAAACCTGGTAGCAACGGGAACAATATCCGCCTTATACCGGTCGTTCACGCTGATGAAAATCGTGCCCTTGCCCGGCAGCGGCACGCCCGCCCCTAGCTGAGCCTTCGCAAACGCCTCGCCGAAATTCTCGCCCACGCCCATCACTTCACCCGTCGAGCGCATCTCCGGACCCAGCGCCGGATCCACTCCCGGGAACTTATTAAACGGGAACACCGGCGACTTGACGAACTTCAGCGGCACCGGCAGCCGACCCCGGTACTCCGTCACTTCATGCAGCTTCTTACCAAGCATCAACTGCACTGCCAGCTTCGGCAGGGGCACCCCGGTCGCCTTGCTCACATACGGTACCGTGCGCGATGCACGCGGGTTCACTTCCAGCACGTAAACCTTGCCATCCTTGATCGCGTACTGCACGTTCATCAGCCCGATCACCTTCAGGGCCCGCGCCAGCTTAATGGTGTAATCCTCGATAGTCTTGATTTCCGCTTCGCCCAGTGACACCGGAGGCAGCACGCACGAACTATCCCCCGAGTGGATCCCCGCCTCTTCGATGTGCTCCATAATGCCGGCGATCAGCACCTCATCGCCATCGCACAAGGCATCCACATCCACTTCCACCGCGTCTTCCAGAAAGCGGTCCACCAGCACCGGCCGGTCCTGTGAGAACGACACCGCCTCGCGCATGTAACGCCGTACGCTGTCCTCGTCGTAGACAATGACCATCGCCCGCCCGCCCAGCACATAGCTCGGCCGCAGCAGCACCGGATATCCAATACGTTCCGCAATCTCGACCGCCGATTCCACACTGGTCGCGGTACCGTTCTCAGGCGATGGAATCTTCAGATCGTCCAGCAGCTTTCCAAACAGCTTCCGGTCTTCAGCCAGATCGATGTTTTCCGGATCTGTCCCGATGATCGGCACGCCCAGCCGCTTCAGCGGCAGCGCCAGCGTCAGCGGCGTCTGCCCGCCGAACTGCACAATCACCCCGTCCGGCTTCTCCACATCCACGATGTTGAGCACGTTCTCCAGCGTCAGCGGCTCAAAGTACAACCGGTCGCTCGTATCGTAATCGGTCGACACAGTCTCCGGATTGCAGTTGACCATGATCGACTCGACATCCTCGCCCTGCAGCGCGAATGATGCATGGCAGCAACAGTAATCGAACTCAATACCCTGCCCGATGCGGTTCGGCCCGCTGCCCAGAATCATCACCTTCCTGCGATCCGTAGGCTCCGCCTCGCAAGCGGTTTCGTAAGTCGAATACAGGTAAGGTGTGAAGCTTTCAAACTCCGCCGAACACGTGTCCACGCGGTTGAACACGGCGCTGACGCCCAGTTCCTTCCGGCGCGCGCGAACCTCCAGCTCCGTCGATTTCTTCGAAGCCGCAATCTGCGCATCTGAAATGCCCAGCCGCTTCGCCTGCATCAGCTGAGCCTTCGTGGCATCCTCAAGCGAACCACCCGCCAGATCTTTTTCGAACTCCCCGATCTGCCGCATCTGCTCCAGGAACCACGGATCGATCGCGGTCATCTCATGAATCCGCTCTACCGTATACCCGGAAGCCAGCGCGAACCGCAGATAGCTCAAACGATCCGGCGTCGGCGTAATCAGCTTCTTCGGAATCAGATTCACATCGAAGCTTTCCGACCCGAACTTCTTCCCGGTCTCAAGACTTCGAATCCCCTTGCCCAGGGCCTCTTTGAACGTGCGCCCGATCGCCATCACTTCGCCCACAGACTTCATCTGCGTGCCCAGCGTCTGGTCCGCACCAGGGAACTTCTCGAACGCCCACTTCGGAATCTTCACCACCACGTAGTCGATGGTCGGCTCGAACGATGCCGGTGTCACCTTCGTGATGTCGTTCTTCAGCTCATCCAGCCGGTAGCCCACAGCCAGCTTCGCCGCGATCTTCGCAATCGGGAACCCTGTGGCCTTCGACGCCAGCGCGGAACTCCTCGAAACGCGCGGGTTCATCTCGATCACCACCATCCGCCCGTCTTTCGGATTAATGGCGAACTGCACGTTCGAACCGCCCGTATCCACGCCGATTTCGCGCAGGCACCGAATCGCTCCATCGCGCATCATCTGGTACTCGCGATCCGTCAGCGTCTGCGCCGGAGCCACCGTAATCGAATCGCCCGTGTGCACGCCCATCGGGTCGAAATTCTCGATGGAGCAAACGATGATCACGTTATCCGCCAGATCGCGGATCACTTCCAGTTCAAACTCCTTCCAGCCGAGAGCGCTCTCTTCAATGAGCACCTCGTGCACCGGAGAAAGGTCCAGCCCGCGCTCCAGAATCGTAATCAGTTCCTCGCGGTTATAAGCGATACCGCCGCCCGACCCGCCCATCGTAAAACTGGGCCGCAGAATCGCCGGATATCCATGCTTCGCCGCGAACGAAAGCCCGCCTTCCACATCGGTCAGCAGCTGCGAAGTCGGCGTCTCCAGCCCGATCTTCCGCATCGCGTCTTTAAACAGCAGACGGTCTTCCGCCTTCTTGATCGCGTCGATCTTCGCACCGATCAGTTCCACGCCATACCGGTCAAGCACGCCGGACTCGGCAAGTTCCACTGACAGGTTCAGCGCAGTCTGCCCGCCAACCGTGGAAAGCAGGGCGTCCGGTCGCTCCTTAGCGATAATCTCTTCCAGATACGCACGGGTCAGCGGTTCCACATACGTGCGATCGGCCAGATTCGGATCCGTCATGATCGTCGCCGGATTCGAGTTGACCAGAATCACTTCAAAGCCATCAGCACGCAGCGCCTTGGCTGCCTGCGTACCGGAGTAATCGAACTCACAAGCCTGCCCGATGATGATGGGACCGGAGCCGATAATCAGAATTCGGTGAAGGTCGTTTCTGCGGGGCATTATTTCTGGCCAGCCATAAGGGTCACAAAGTCGTCGAAAAGATAATGCGAGTCGTGCGGCCCGGGCGCGGCTTCGGGGTGGTACTGAACGCAGAACACCGGCTCCCGCTTATGCCGGAACCCTTCCAGCGTGTGGTCGTTCAGGTTTATATGAGTGATGTCGATATCGTTGGTGCTGAGCGAATCCGGATCCACCGCAAACCCGTGATTATGCGAAGTGATCTCCACTTTCCCGGTCTGGTGATTCATCACCGGATGGTTCGCGCCGCGATGCCCGAACTTCAGTTTGTAAGTCTTGCCACCCAGCGCCAGACCCAGAATCTGATGGCCCAGACAGATGCCAAAAATCGGCACCTTGCCCACCAGTCTCTGCACATTGTCGATCTGCGAGTGCAGCGGTTCCGGGTCACCCGGCCCGTTCGAAAGGAAAACACCATCCGGCTTCAGTGCCAGCACATCCGCGGCAGACGTGAGCGCCGGAACCACGGTCACCTTGCATCCCGAATGCACCAGGCGCCGCAGAATGTTGCGCTTAATCCCGAAGTCATACGCCACCACATGATGAACCGGCTCCGCCGACGCAGTGAAACGTTCCGAAGGCGAGCAGGGATCGATGCCGTGCGTCCAGCCATAGGACTTAACGGTGCTCACGCGGCTGGCCAGATCGAGCCCGGCCATCGAAGGAATCGACCGCGCCTTGTCCACTAGTTTGGCCGGATCTTTTTCAGTGGCAGACAAAACCCCGCGCATTACGCCGCGGCTGCGCAGATGTCGCACCAGTGTTCGCGTATCCAGATCGGAAACGACGGGAATTCCGGCCTGGGCGAGAAACTCCTGCGCCTCTTCATCCGAACGCCAGTTGCTGGTGACACTGGAGAACTCGCGCACCACCAGACCTTCGATCCACGGTTTGCGGGCTTCGTTATCCGCCGCGCTGGTTCCGTAATTACCTATTTGGGGGTTTGTAAGAATGACGATCTGTCCGGAGTAAGAGGGATCCGTGAAAATCTCCTGATACCCGGTAATAGCGGTATTGAAAACGACTTCGCCAGAGCGTTCGGCGGGCGCACCAAAACTCCTGCCCTCGAAGACTGTTCCGTCTTCCAGAGCCAGGATTGCAGAATCCAACAAATTTCTCCTTGGCGTGGGGTAAAGACTATTGTATCGGATGGGTTCTCAAATCCCGCGCAGGATTCTCGCCGGTAGTATCACGAGCGCCCAAACCATCGCCAGAACCGACCCAACCGCGATCCCCACAATACGGAAAGGCAGCAATATCAGCCACACCAGTGGATAAAGAATCAGCGCCAGGAGTGCCAGAGGCCAGCAAGCGACCAGCAGGATGCACCACAAAAGAAATTTCAACATCACCCGAAAGTACGCAACCGACCCGCGATAAGTTCACCCACCCTGGGGTACAAACTTCCTCAGGAGCCTCGGCTCGGCCGATTCGGCAAAGTCCGTACACCGACCTCATCCAGATGGGTCAGGAGATCCAGTGGATCCTGGTAGACGCGATACGCGCCCGCGCGTTCGAGTTCTTCCTGGCCGTATCCGCCCGACAGCAGACCAATGCTCAGCGCGCGGGCGCGTCGGGCTGCCAGCAGATCCCACACGCTGTCTCCGACAACCATTGCATTTTCGATGGAGATGTCCAGTCGCTTGGCGGCGGCAAGAAACAGATGCGGGTCGGGTTTGGCATACCGGACCTGGTCGCGGGTGATGATCGGCACTCCGGGAGCCAGGTCCAGTAGCTTCAATACCGGGGCGGCGCTTTCCAGCCGGCCGCTCGTAGCAATCGCGTAGGGTACCTTCATTTCCGAAAGATAGGACAGCAGTTCCCGCGCGCCACGCAGGGGACGCACCGTGGAAACCTGGCGCGCGTAGGCCTCGGCATGGAATTCCTGCAACAACTCGGCATCTTCGATGGTAATGTCGCGCCCTGTCTCCCGCAGGAGCGCATTGGTGAGCAGTCCCCCGCTCATCCCGATACGCCGGTGGATGCTCCAGACGGCTAGTTGCATACCGGCCTTTTCGAGCGCTTCCCGCCACGCCAGAACGTGCTGATAGACGCTGTCGACCAGAGTGCCATCAAGGTCGAACAGGAACGCCGGAGCCAGGGCCTCCGTCCGAAGGTTCTCTTCGTCTCGCGAAGGATTCATTTCGCTCCTGTTTCAGCGCTCGGGCGCAGATGGCTGATCATCCGCAGCTTAGGGACCAACACAGGACGCGAGCTAAAAGGTTAAGACCGATTGCAGAAAATTCGTAAACTTCGCTCAGGATCCCGCAGAGGGTAAACGGCTAAACTTCTACGGACGCGACCCCGTCCGAATCCATAACGTTCCAAATCGCCGCAGATTCGTCCGCACATCCTTCTCCCCCGCAAACCAGTCCTCATGATGGAAATGCCCGAAATTCCCCGCCCCGCGCGCCTTCTCATCAAGATCGCCCAAGGCAATATTCAGACCCATCTTCCGGTCTCCCATCACCACTGAGTAAAACTTTCCCGGCTCTGCTTCCAGACACGGATCGAAGTTGACCGCCCACTCGATCACATACCCATGCCCGCCCGGCTTCGCCTTAGCCACCGCTTCCTGCGCGCCCGATTCAATCCATTTCTGGTACGTATTCCACGCGCTCTCCACGGACCGTGGCTCGCCTTCCAGCAAACCGCCCACGCCGACGCCACCCTTCCGCGACTTCGTCAGATTACAAACCATCTGCCAAGACGTCCCGTTCCCCGCCGAATTCTCATTGCCTTGCCAGCGGTTGGTCGCATTAATCAGCAACTCCATCTCATCGCCGAACCACGGGAACCCTGCCCGCGAAAGCTCATGCGCCTTCGGATTCTCCTCCGGCAGCCACCTCGGCGTGTCGATTCCGTACAACACATCGTCGGTCACGTCAAAAGCAAAATACAGACGCCGGCCATCATGCTTCACATAGCCTTTCAGCGACAAATCTTTCGCGTCTTTTGTAGGAGAGAACTGGGGAACCCAGCCCGCATTCGTGAAGGTAACCGCATCGTCCCACTCGCCCGGAGAAATCACCCCGTCCAGCGAAGGCGTTTTTCCCGGCCACGCATTGAGCTCACGGGGATACTCGCCGGCAATCAATGCCGATCCAACCAGCGCGAAGCACCCAATCCGGGCCCCCCAAGTCATCGCGGCCTGCGCTTCACAGGCGCGGCCGCAGCCGTCGGCGAACCCGTGAGACTAATCCCCATCGCCCGCAACTGTTCCTTCGCCTGCTGAGCAACATCCTTCCGCGGGTACTTCGCGATAACCGCTCGATACATCGCAACCGCTTCGGTCCTGTGCCCGGCGGCCTTCAGCGCCCCGGCCTTCATATAATACGCGTTGGGCGTCACCTGGTCATTCGCCGGGTATCGCTCAATCACCGCATCGAAATCCTGCGCAGCCAGCTCATACTTCCCCTGCGCCTGATGCGTGTCGCCAATGTTCAGCTGCGCATTTGCCGCATTCGGGTTATCCGGATAAAATTTGATGAAATCCGAGTACTCGGAAACCGCCAGATCGTACTTTCCGCTTGCCTGATCCTTGAAGGCGTTGTTAAACAGCGTTTCGGCTGGAACCTGAGCGGCGGGCGGCTGGCCTGCGCCGGGGAATGCCGCTCCTCCCGGCGGCGCAGCAGCAGGAGCCTGAAGAACCTTGATCGCCTCGTTCATGTCGCCCAGCCGCTGCAGCACCTTGTTCATCGACGAATTCAGATCCGACACCGAATTCCGCACCTCGGAGACATCGTTATTCGTGTTGTCTGCCTTAGCCGCCAGCCCCGCAATCGGCGCCAGTTTACTGCCCAGTTCGCGCTCCATGGTCTGGTTCATGGTTGAACTCAGAACCGATACATTGGTGTTCGCCTTGTTTGCCGCATCCAAAGCCTGCTGCAGCAGAGTCTGAATGGTCGCCATCTTTTGGTCAAAGCTGCTTTGAAGCGCCCTGACCTGATCCTGCAGCTGCGCAATATCGCGCTGCATCTCCATCTGCTCCTTACTGGCAGCGAACGTGCTGCCAGGCAGGAGAACAGCCATCAGAGCGAAAAAGTAAAGAGGACGCATAATCTTCTATTGTCCCAACTATTGTCCCAACGAAAAGTGAGCGCGTCGATTCCGCTGGTAGCAGCTTTCAGTCGCTTCGGTACAAGTCGGGCGTTCTTTGCCATAGCTGATCGTCTTCAGCCGGTCCACAGGCACACCCTGCGCCGCCAGAAACTCCCGTGTCGCGCTGGCCCGGCGATCACCCAGCCCCAGATTGTACTCCGCCGACCCGCGTTCGTCACAATGGCCTTCCACATTGATTGTCGCGCTCGGGAAATCGGCGAAAATTCTCTTCAGCGCCGCGGCATCCGCCATCAGAATCTCCCGTGCACTCTCCTGGACGTTGTTCGAATCGTAATCAAAAAGCACATCCTGCAGGTCCGACTGCACCCGGCCTTCCGGCGTCCCTTTGGCGCTGTTCGTATTTGTTGACGGCGGGGGTGGCGGGGCAGGCGCGGTTACAGATACCGTCGCGGTAGCTGGCGTGCTGCCATTGGGACCAACCGCAGTCAGTGTATAGGTTGTCGTCTCATTCGGAGTGATTCGGCGGCTGCCACTCGCTGGCACTGTCCCGATTCCATTGCTGATCGAAACATCCGTCGAACCCGTCACGTTCCATCGCAACTGCGCCGATTGGCCGCGTTCGATAGAGGAGGGCTCGGCTGCGAATTCGGCTACCACCGGACGGTCGGTACCGATCCCCGCAGGCCCGCTTCCGGCATTGCCGGTCGTTGGCGTAGGCGGAGGCGGCACAGGCACTTTCTTGCCTCCGCAGCTTGCCGCAAATATGGCCAGCAGGAATGTCAGGGAATAGCTTGTAAATCTGGAAATCCGAACCTGCGAATGAGTTTTCATAATTACTTTACGCCCCAAACGGGGCTTCGATTAGAACCTTGCTGCGTTAATTGCTTTACCTGATTGCCGTCTGCGAGCATTGTATAAATTTGCGACCGTCCCGAGCGGGTGGAAGCAAAAACCAAATGCCTTCCATCAGGAGCCCACACTGGATTCTCGTTCCTGCCCTCGCTGTGCGTCAACTGGGTATATTGGCCGGAACCAATATCCATGACAAATATGTTCCAATCGCCCTTCTGGTACCCGCGCGTCCAGCTGAACGCAATGTGCTGTCCGTCCGGGCTCCACGAGGGGTTCGACGCCTCGCCTTCCCCGTTCGTCACGCGCTGCACGTCCGCTCCCTGCGCGTTCATCCTGTAAATCTGCTGCGGACCAGGCCCGCTCACAAACAGCAGCATGTTCGGATTCTTCGGGTTCACCTTCGGCTCCACTGCGATCGCGTTATCCCTGTGAGACACACGCCGGAATCCCTGACCGTTCAGGTCGGCCACATAGATTTGCGCCACGCCGCTGG
>JAUZEU010000220.1 GCA_030838885.1 Bryobacterales bacterium
TTCGCCGTAGAAAGCGTGAACAATAGCTTTGGCCGTAACCGCGGTTTCGTGGATGGAACGGTAACCAAAGTCGACAATTTTTTCCGGGTGGTTGAGAGCCCATTTGGCGCTGGTGCCACTGTCCTGATGGCCGGTGTCCGTGGACGCGGTGGCGTAGTTGTGACGGACCGCGTCAATAAGTCCAGAGAACGAAATGGCGCCTGCATAACCGCCATTGCCCACCCCCTGAAACTTGCCGTTCCAGCCTGCGGCGGGCAGCCACACTTCAAAGCCGATGTCGGAATCAGCCGAGGGCTTCAGCGTGCCGGCCACCCGGCAGAAAGCCGGAAGGCCAGCCACCGTTTTGCCGCCGGGAGGCGTGAAGTCGCCGGGCTCCCGGGCTTCCGCAAGCGCAATTGTGACGTTGGGGATGGAAAGCGTCTTGAGGCTTTCGCAGGTGGCTGCGTGCATGGCCGGTGCCAGCAGCGCGAACACGGCGGCGATCTGAACAGACTTCATGGCGTAGGTTCCCTCGACTACTTTTTGGCCGCGCGGAGCTTCTTCATCGGGTCGGCCGGTTTGTAATTCAGCTGTTCGGTGAGTATATCGACAAGTCTGGTCAGAGTCTTCACCCTGGCCCAGTATTTGTCATTGCCTTCTATAAGATTCCACGGCGCGACTTTCGTAGTGGTCTTCAGCAGCATGTCTTCGACCGCCTCTTCGTAGAGCGGCCATTTCTCACGGTTACGCCAGTCGTCTTCTGTGAGCTTCCAGGCTTTGTAATGGGTCCGGCGACGCTCTTCGAAACGGCGAAGCTGCTCATCGCGCGAGATATGGATCCAGAATTTTACCAGTATCGTGCCGAAATCTTTAAGCTGGCGCTCGAAGGAGTTGATCTCTTTGTAGGCGCGCTGCCACTCGTTCATGCTGGCGTAGCCTTCCACGCGTTCCACCAGGACGCGGCCATACCAGGTGCGATCGAAGATGGCGATTTGGCCGCCTTCGGGAAGCCGTCGCCAGAAGCGGTAGAGGTAGTGGCGGGTTTTGTCTTCCCCTTCAGGTGCGCTGATGGGGAAGACGATGTAACCGCGCGGGTCCATCTTTTCCGTGATGCGTTTGATCGCGCCGCCCTTGCCCGCCGCATCCCAACCCTCGAAGGCAATCACGACCGGACGTTTTTGCCGGTAAATCTGGCCGGACAATTCACGCAGCTGGATCTGGCGGCGCGTCAGTTCCGTGACGTACTTGTCGCGCGGCAGCGACAAAGAGAGGTCGAGCGTCTCAAGCATCCAGGTTCTCCGGTGAAGGGGAGAGTGATTCCATGGCGATGCGCAGGTCGGCATCTGAGGCGGCCGCTTCTTCGGAAGCTTCGCGAGGCGGGGCGTCCGGCCCCAGTCGGTGTTCCAGCGCGGCAATGATGGTGTTCAGAATCTTCGTCTTTGCCCAGCGGCGCGAGGTTGCCTCGACGACGGTCCAGGGACCCTCGGCCGTATCTGTCTTCTCCAGCATTTCCTCAGAGGCGGCGACGTATTCGTTGTAGTGCTTATGGCGGGCCCAGTCCTCTTTGGTAATCCGCCAGGATTCCAGAGGGTCCGCCTCGAGTTTGCGAAATCGCTTTTCCTGTTCTTTACGGCTGATGTGCAGAAAGAATTTCAGGATTACGATACCGTCATCGGCCTGCATGCGTTCAAAGTCGACGATATCGCTGTAGGCTGCGCGCCAGGTGCTTTCGGGCACGATCTTCTCCACGCGTTCCTGCAGCACGCGCATATACCAGCTTTGGTCGAAGATCGCCATTTCACCCTGGTCCGGCACGCGCAGCCAGAAGCGCCACAGCCACGGCCTGCTGAGTTCAAATGAGCGCGGATGCGTGATGGAGTGGAGCTTGAAGCCGCGCGGATCGAGGCGCTGCGTGAGGGTGGCGATAGAGGTGCCCTTGCCGGCCGCGTCCCAGCCTTCGAAGACCAGGACGGAGCGGATCTTCAGGTCCCAGCATGCCTTTTCCAGATCGTAGAGGCGAAGCTGCAACGCGGGGAGAAAACGGTTGTACTCGTCGGCGGAGAGCTTGCGCTTGAGGTTTACGTTTTCGAGCACCGTGTCTCCTGCAACACTACCAAATTGGTGCTACCGGAAGCCCGGGATTTCCGAAAACTGCAGAGTTCAGATCGTAGCCGAAACCGGGCTTCTCCGAGTCGAGGTGAAGCATTCCGGCAACCGGGCGCGGATCGTCTGTGAGAACCCAGTCTTTGGTGGTGTTGCGGTAGATATCGACGTACTCAGCGAACGGCGTTAGCTCCGGCGTGTTGGTGATGAGGAAGTGGTAGGTGGGCGAGCCGATGCCGTGACAGATCAGCTTAATGTGATGGGCCTTCGCCAGCGCGGCGATCTTCTTCAGAGCGGTGGGGCCGCCGGCGCGGTAGATGTCGGGCTGCACGATATCGACGCACTCTTCTTCGATCAGACGGCGGAAGCCGGCCAGAGTGTACTCGTGCTCGCCACCAGTGACCATGGTGTTTACCGCGGCGCGGATCTGGCGATAGCCATCGTAGTCATCCGGCATGACCGGCTCCTCCAGCCAGGCGATGTTGTACTTCTCGATCCGCTCGTACATACGGAGCGTGTACGGCACGTCCCAGGCCATGTAGATGTCCAGCGCGATGAAGGCATCGGGGCCGAGAATCTGCCTGGCGCGTGCGACGGTTTCCTCATTACGCGCCATGCCTTCCTCGCCGTGGGCGGGGCCATAGGGGATGGCAATTTTCATGTTCCGGATACCGAAGTCTTTGAGCGCTTCGGGATCGTTGCCGGTGTAGTAGACCGGCAACGAAGTACGCGTCCGCCCGCCCAGCAGGTTATAGACAGGCTGGCCGAGGAGTTTGCCCTGCGCGTCCCACATCGCAATGTCGATTCCGGAAATGACGGCTTGGCTAAGACCTCCGCGGCCGTAGAAGATGGATGCCCGGTAGAGTTGTTCCTGCAGGAGTTCGGTCTCAAAAACGGAGCGGCCCACGACGAGGGCGCGCATCTGTTCATCGAGAATGACCGCAGCCGCGGTGCCCTTCCCTCCCCCGATAAACCCGAAGCCCTGGGTGCCGTCTTCGAGCACGATTTCGATCACGCCCGCGGACATGGTCTGGAACCAGGAGGCGCGGCTCGCGAAGTATTCCGGGTAGGCGGAGAGCGGGTTCGCGATAATGGACCCGGTGAGCCAGGAAGCGCCCATTTTGGCGACATGGCACCGAACCTCTCTGATCTTCATACCAGGTCCGCGAACTCCGGATGCCGGGCGATGAAAGTCTTCACGTAGGGGCAACTGGGGATTACTTTGTGACCGGAGTCGCGCGCCCAGGTGAGAGCAGCTGTAGCGAGTTTGGTGCCCAGGCCTTGTCCCTGATACTCCGGGGAAACTTCCGTGTGAAACATGTCGACCACGCCGTGGCGCAGGCGGTAATCGAGATGGGCCGGATACGATTCCGAGCCGGCCTCGAAGCGGTGCCTGGCCTGGTTATGCCGGACCTCCGATTGACCTTCGTCAGACACCCTGCATCTCCGCGCGGGCCTTGGCGATCGCCTGCAGATACTGGCGGGCGCGCTCTTCCATCAGGTCATAACGGTCTTCTTTGATGAGCTTCGCGTCAACCAGCTCTCCGCCCACAGCGACGGCGCACGCGCCCGCTTTGAGGAAGTCTCCGGCTGTTTCCAGATTCACGCCGCCAGTAGGGATCATCTCGATGTGGGGCAGCGGCCCTTTCAGCGCCTTAAGGTATTTCGCTCCCCCGAGAGAGTTTGCGGGGAAAACCTTGACGACATCCGCACCGGCTTCCCATGCGGTCAGGACTTCAGTGGGTGTCAGCGCGCCGGGGCAAATTACTTTGGAGTAGCGTTTCGCCATCTCAATGGTGGAGAGCTTCAGGGTGGGTGTGACGAAGAACTGCGCGCCGGCCAACATGCAGGCACGGGCGGTTTCGGGATCCAGTACTGTGCCCGCGCCCAAGACTAGTTTGTCGCCGAATTTGTCAGCCAGTTTTTCCAGGGCCTTGAGTGCGCCGGGCACCGTCATGGTGACCTCCGCCGCGCGGATGCCACCGTTATAGAGCGCTTCAACGGACTTAAGTGCCGCCTCCGCGGTAGGCGTACGGACAACCGGAACGATGCCGATTTCCGTGATGAAAGAGAGGATTTGCTGAGCAGTCACATAGACACGTTATCAGGCGGCTTCACTTCTGAATCGCTGCGACTACCATCTCCAGAGTTCTCGCCGTACTATCACCGATGACTGCGGGATCGCCGGGCTTCCAGTTGTCTCTGGAACCGTCGTACTTGTAGAGCACCGGCAGGTGAGTGAGTTTGGGATCGTACTGGCTCTCAGTGCCGCCCATCTTGTAAATGACGGTATCGAGCGAGGGGATGACGTAAATGCTGTAGCCGCCCGAACCGGCCTTCCAGTAAGCGTCGCGCGGCGCTCCCGCCACGTGGCCATCCTCATTCACGTTGAAGTTGAAGCTGTGGGTAAAGTGGGGGTTGTACTTGACCATGCGGCCGCACAGGCGCACAAAGTCCGCCGGCACGATCTGCCTGTCGCCCCACTTGCCTTCGTGCAGCAGCAGATAGGCAAAGCGAAGCACATCGGTGGATCGGACCGCGTTACTGCCGCCGCCCGGCGTGTGATACATGCGGCCTTCGGCGTCGATGCCGCTCTTCAGCTTCGGACGGTACATCGCGTAGCCCCATGTACCGAAGCCGAGAGGTCCGGTGAGCCGGAGGCGCATGTAGTCTTCCATCTCCATACCGGTCAGGCGGCGCAGAATGATGGACGCCAAATGCGGGGAGGAAGTGGCGTACGAGTAACAGTCGCCGGGAGCGCACCAGAGGGATTGGTGAAGCGCGAAATCATCCGTAGTGGACCAGGGGCCGTTGTCTTCGGCAGGCTTGTCCCAGGTCTGTTTCTGGCCTTTGACATATACAGGATTGATGCCCCGGATACCTGCCGACATGGAGAGCAACTGACCGAGCGTGATGTCAGCCTTGCGCGGGTCGTCTAAAGGGAATATCTCAGGCGGAAGGTACTTCGGGGTGAAGACTTTTTGATCGAGCCCGTCGGGGATCAGATCGTGCTTTTCCTGCAGCGCGATGCCCACGGCAATGCTGGTGAATGCCTTGCCGCAGGAGGCCAGTTCGGGAAGCGCTTCACGATTGCCGCGACCGAAATACTTTTCGTAAACCAGATAACCATGGCGCACGACAAGCAACCCACCGTGCTGGCTCGATTGCTGGACGTACTGGAATGCGTTATCCAGTTTCTGAACATCAATACCGGCCTTGGCCTGGATGACAGCGGAGTCCTTCAGGGTTCGCCAGCCGCCCTTCGCGTCCGGTGGAGGAAAATAGTTATCGGCGCCAAAAGCCGGAGCAATCGTAAGGCACAAACAAACCAGCGCAGCGCGCATTATGCGAGGATCCCGGGCAGGAGCCCTGTGCTGTCCGCGAAGCGCTCCACCGGAGTGCCAAATGCGTTCAGCACGGACATCCAAAGGTTCGATAGAGGGGTATCTTCAGGAAAGACAAGGTTCTGACCCGAGGTAATCCGCCCACCTGCTTTACCTGCGATCACGATGGGCAGCTTATGTGGATTGTGGCTGTTGCCATCACTGAGTGCCGAAGCGAAAATAATCATCGAATTATCGAGGACATTACTCTCCCCCTCTTTCGCTTCCTTCAACTTACCCAGCAGATACGCATACTGCGCGATATACCACTTATTAATTAGCTGATACTGCTTCAGCTTCTCCGCGTCATTCGAGTGATGCGAGTTATCGTGGTGCCCGGCAGTCACTCCATCCAGCCAGCGGAAGTTCACGTTGCTCACTGCATTGCCGAACATGAACGTGGATATACGCGTGGTGTCGCTCTGAAAGGCGATCGCAATCATGTCGAGCATCAGCCGGACATGCTCGGCATAATCTTTGGGCTCATCGGCAGGCCGGGGGACGATGCTCAGCGGCACCCGCGGCTTCCACGCGTTACGCCCGCCCGCCGTGGCGCGTTCCGTGCGTTCCTCCAGCGACCGCACAATGGACATGTACTCGTCTATGCGGCGGCGATCCGCCACGCCTACCTGGGCGCGCAGTTCCTTCGCTTGTCCCAGAACACGGTCGAGCAGGAGCGCATCCTGCTTTCCGGAATCCCCCTGTGGCGCGGAAGCGCGGAACAAACGCTCGTAAACCGAACGCGGGTTGATCTCTCTGGCCAGCGGTGATGTGGGGCTGCTCCAGGCAATGTGGCAGCCGTAGACGCGCGTATAGCCGACCGCGAGATCCACGCCGGTCGCTTCGGGGGAGATGCCTAATTCCAGCGACGGGAGCGGCGTCTGGCCGGCGCTGCGCTGCGCTGCCACCTGATCCATCGAGACGCCGTGGCTGTTGAGATCCTCGCCCAGCGTTTTGCTGATACGGGTGGAGGTGAGGATGGCTGCTTCTTTGACGTAATGACCATCGCCGTCTTTCGACGCCTCATTCCAGAGGTTCTGGGCGACGGTGATCCGGTCTTTGAACTCGCTCAACGGTTCCAGCGTGGGAGACAGTTTAAAGTCCCGCCCTACGCCCTCCGGCGACCATGCACTGGTGTTCACACCGTTTGGCATGTAGAGGAATCCCATGCGCACAGGCATGCCCGGCTTGGCGCCGCCTGTAGTCGCGGCCGGCATCATTGCCTCCAGCCAGGGAAGAGCCAGGCTGACGCCTGCGCCACGAAGAACCGTTCTGCGGGAAATCTTCATTCTGTACCCGTATTTTCCTTTGTATGGACTGGCGCAGCCTGCGCGGGAACCGGTTGCGCACCGGCCTGATAGCGGAACGGCAGGCTCATCACGATTCCCTCAATGAGCGTCTGCGATTTATAACCATTTGCCCGGAGCTGATCCATAATTGCGTCGACCGTGCAGGAGTCCGTGCGCGTCAACCCGTGCCCCACAGCATACCCAAGCATACGGCTGGTCAGGTTACGAAGAAAGAGATCTTTCCGCTGCAGCAGGACGGACCGCAACTGATCCGGGCCTTCAAATTTAGTTCCGTCCGGAAGCTCGCCCGTATTATCGATAGGTTTGCCGGCATCCTCGGTGCGCCATTGACCCAGCGCATCATAATTCTCAAGCGCGAAACCGAGAGGGTCGATACTGTTATGGCAACTCGCGCAAACAGGGTTTTCGCGATGCTGAGCCAGCCTCTCCCGAATGGTCTTCAGGGGCGCACCTGCCTTGTGATCTTCCAGCGCCGGGACGTTCGGCGGCGGCGGAAGCGGCGGAGTGCCCAGAATCGAATCCAGCACCCACTTGCCCCGCAGCACGGGGCTGGTGCGGTAGGGATACGAAGAGACCGCCAGCACAGCCGACATTCCCAGAAGCCCCCCGCGATGAGAACCGGGCGGCAGCTGAATGCGGAAAGGCTGCGACTGGCTTTCCTTGCGTAACAGGCTCTTGTCAATACCGTAGAGTTCCGCCAGCTTTTTCGTGATGATAGTCCAGTTGGAATCCACCAGATCCGTTACCGGATCATTGTTCGCCAGCATCGAATGGAAGAAGAGGATGGGCTGGAAACGGATCTCGCCCTGCAGATCGGCGTCCGCGGTGTAAGTCGGAAACACTTTCGGGTCCGGGAAGAACTCGCGGCCCAGCACGCGTGTTCCCAACCATTGCGTGACAAAGCTTTCGATAAAGTTTCTCGATTTCCCGCTGCGCAGCATCCGCCCGATTTCTTCGTTCAACACGACGGGGTCGTGCAGTTTACCCAGGCTGGCGAGGTCGAACAGCATCTCATCCGGCATGCTGCCCCACAGGAAATAAGACACGCGGGACGCAAGCGCGTAATCGTCCAGCAACCGCGGCTCCGTGCCGGGGTTCGGCGCTTCCACATGAAACAGAAACTGCGGCGCCATCAAAACGCCGCGCAACATATAAACAACCGAGCCATCGAAGGTGCCGCCTTGTTTCTGCGCGTCGCGAAACAGGCTGAGGTAGAGCTGCAGTTCCTTCTCTGTTACAGGTCGACGGAAAGCGCGCGGCAGGAACCCCTGCAGAATGTCACGCGCAGCGGACGCTTTGGAAACTCCGGGCTTCAGAGAGGCCAGGCCAATTCTGGCGCGCGCACGGGAATCCTGCACCGCGTATTCCAGGGATTTCTTCGCGGCGTCCATGTACTTTTCTGCCAGCAGGGGCGACAGAAACAGCACCTCAGCGGCGTTGTCGAAGCCCTGACCGCCCGCTCCATCCGCAGGGAGGTCGTGGCCAACATCAATATGGATGTTCAAAAGTTCGCGGATGGTCGCGGTGTACTCCGCTCGGTTTAGACGCCGAATCGGTGACAGCCCGGCGCTGGGCCCGGAGGCGCAGACCTGACTGTGCAGCGTTTCGTCTATCCAATTGAGAAATGACGTACGATCTGCAAGAGCGGGAGCCGGCACGCCGCGCGGCGGCATTTCACTGTTCCGAACCCGGTTCGCGAGGCGGGTCCAGCGATCCATCTGGTCTGGCCGGGTGATCTCGAGAGCGGCGATATTGAGCCCGCCTGCCGGGGTCTTCGCGCCGTGGCAGGACGCACAATACTGATTCAGAAATGCCAGCGCCGCGTCTTGCGAGTAGCAGAACGCGGGCGACACAAAAGCAATGACAAGGAAAATCAGCTTCACGTCAGCCGCTTCAAACGGAAGGTCTGGCCTTGCGGCGGCTTTGCGGGTGCCGTGGCCGCGACCGGCTTGACCGCAGGATTGGAATCCACGCGGCGCCGGGACAAATCCATCTGGTCACCTTCAACCTTACCGGTGAAAACGAAATTCGTGATCTGACCGTTCAGTTCCGTGGTGACCGCGAATGTAATCTGCTCACCCTCTACCCTCGCAGACGTGATCGCGGTGCTTTCATTGTCCCCGTACATTTTCCCCGTGAGGGTTTCGCCCTTTTGACTGAAACGGAATGACAAATCCTGTGGGTCGCCATTCCTGTCAGTCAGCGTGCCGGTCCAGATGCCGGAGAGATCCGCTCCGGCGGCCGAAACCGTCAATACCAGCCCGAATATGCAGGGGAAAATCCGGTTGAGCACAAACGTAGTATATCGAAAAATACGGAGCATACTGTGCAGAATCAGATGTTGATGCTTTGCGGAATGGCATCGGGCAACAACGTGCTGTAGGGCCGCCGGGTGCTGTTGCGCGTCCGGATCGTATTGCCGGCCGCAGTCACGTCAACCTGGAACCGGTTCACCAGACCAACACCGGGGCCGCTGAAGTAGTTGGAGGGGTATTGGCCCAGCTGAGTGTAATGCATGGTGCCCAGAATGAACCCCACGTTCAGCTGATCCTGCGCGCGCTTTTTGGTGGGCAGGATGTTGAGGTAATCCTGCGGTCCGGCCGGTCCGGGCCCCGGAAATTGCGAGTAAGCCGCCAGCGGCATATTCGGGCAGTAACTCATGAGGTCGTATTGCGGGAAATTGACCGCGGCATGCTGCACGCTCGAGGTGAAAATAATCATCGTCAGCACGTCAGTCAGGTACTTCTGTGTCCTGATTGCGCCATCCTGACCCAGGCCAATCACGCGCCCGCCATCATTGCTTGTCAGGTCAGAGTACCAGCGCTGCAGAGCCAGATCCAGCCCAACCGCCTCGTCTGAGTGATAGAACAGCGCCAGATAGCTCTTCACCCAGGCGCTGATCGCCGTCCAGTAAAGGACGGCGTCGTCGCGGTACGGGTAAGATTTCAGGTCCGCAACATCACGCGCCTGGAAGGTGTTAGGCAGCATAGCTTCGTTGAAAGGATAGGCGTGCAACTGATCGACTGCCATGCCCAGTGCGGCCGGCAGGGTGCAGGCCAGCAGTTCTTCCAGATTGCCGCCCGGAGCAGCAAGGGTGTACACGGCAGCGTGGTTGATGAACAGCGTGCCCTCAAAATGCGGCCAGAGCAGGCGGCATACCGGATGGTTGGAAGGCAGATTTCGGCCTGTGGCCACCACGAAAGGCTCGATGAACAGGTGCGTGCGGCCCAGATGGCTCACGGGCTCATGGACGGTGCCGTCTGCAATTTCGACGATGGTCTTGGCGATCAGCCAGTCGTAACTTCCATCGGCAATGAAGAGGTTGTTGCGGCTCGCGTCGGGCTCCTGATCGGTCTGGATCGCCACCGCAATCAGCTCTCCTCTTACGGGATGCTCGGCGAACATCGCTATCGGGGCGTACAGGTATTTCAGGGGCTGAGCGGCTGGATTTACCGCCAGCTTGTGGAGGATCTGATAATCGCAGATGTAAACGCGGCCGGTTTCGAGCGCGGCTTCGAGCGAGTCGCCAGGCATCACAGACTGGTATTGCTTTTCCGACACCGGGAAGTTCGGCATGGCGGTGCGAGTGCGCCGGATCATGAGCGGATTCGGCCCCGCAATTCGCATCGACGCAAAGACACTGTCGTTGCTGTATTCGCTCGCAACCGCAGGCAGTCCGATCGTCCTGAACAGCGCCGCGTAATCGTCGAGGGTCTTCGGACGGTCGGATTCACCATCATTGACTCGACCGTGCCGCGCTACTTCGCCAGCGACATCACGAATCAGCGCAAGGCCGGCATGTCCGCTTTGCACGGCCCTCCGCAGGGCTGCGATCTTCTGCTGGATTTCGGCATGATCCTTCAGGCAGGCGTCGATCTCAACGGTGTTCCCGATCTGATCGAGGAGCCGAGCGGCGACTCGGTTCATCCAGTCGACGGAAGGGAAATCGCACGGCGGTGGAACCTCCGCCATCGCGAGGGGGCTCAGATGAGTGTGGTTCCAGACGTACATCGACTGGGGGCACGGATGCACTCCGGTGGAGTCCTTTCGGACCGCAATATTCTCAAGAAAGTCGACGCCCTCGCCGATGAATTTCGGAACAAATGTGCTCATAAATACGCTCGCGTGTAAACCGATTTCCCATTTTAAATGGGAAATCGGTAATACGCGAGAGTATTTTCCAACGAATTTATTTACGGCTGACTTTCGGCTGCTCCACCGACACCGAGAGAGCCATGGAGGCCCACGCTGTTCCTGCAGCGGAAATCCACTGGTCGTGATCGTAAGGGAAGCCGCTGTCAAAATACGGCTGAATCCAGATGGATCGGGTCTTCACGTGCCACGATCCGTCCGACGCCTGGGAGCGGAGCAGATAATGGATGCCCTTCTGATAAACGGCATCGGAGGGCGGCATTTTGGCTGCGGTATTCAGGGCGAAAAGCGCCTGCCCGCTGGCGTAAGCATCGGAGCCCATACCGGGCAACTGATTCCAGCCGCCATCGGCGCGCTGCGTGGCCGCGAGCGTGTGCGCGGCGTGTTCTACCAGAGCCGGGGAGGCATTCGCCCAGGCAAGCGCCAGCAGATGGAAGGCGCGCTGCTGGGTGGTGTCCGGCTGCACTTTGGCGAGCCAGGCGGAGGCACGGGCGATAGCGGCCTCGGTCTGGGCCCGGTCGGAGGGTTGCGTAAACTTCTGGAGGGCGTAAATTGCCAGCGCCGTGGTTTGCAGATCGCCCGAGTTCATTGGCGGACGCCGCCCGTCCGGTCCTTTCCAATAACCTTCAGGCGATTGCATGGCGCGGAGGTAATGCAAAGTCGCGTCGGTATATCCGTCGCGTGGCGTGTGGTTGAGGGAGCGGTCGAACATTTCCCAACCCACGCTGGCGATGCTGGGAGCAATCAGATCCATGTACCGCTCCGGCGTTTCCCCATTCATCGATTCCGATAGCTGCACAATTTCTTTGGGAGCGGGCAGACCCCGATCTCGTGCCAACGCTGCGGCGGCCGAGGGGAGATCCTGCGCATGACAGGAATTGCATCCGGCTGTGCGGATGAAAACATGGCTCTGCTTTTCGAGTTGGGCAAGAGCCTTCTGGACGGCCTCAGACAGGGGCCGTTCGGAGGCGATGGCGGATGGCAAGGGGGCAACGCCACCCTGTTTGCGTTCTTCCGCTGACACGCCCAAAAGGCGTGCCACCTCGGTGTCGCCCCTCTTTGCGGCGAGTGTCTTCGGCGTCTCGCCTTCCCCTGTCGCATTCACATCGGCGCCTTTCGCCAGCAACATTTTCACGATCCCGGCGGGCATGGCTTCGGAAGCGGCGGCGTACATCAGCGGCGAGTACCCACGGTCATCCGGCACGTTCACTTTGGCGCCATGGTCCAGCAGAAGCTTGACCGATTCTTCAACGCCCGCCGTTGCCGCGTTGGCGAGCGCCGATTCCTGGCGCTTGGTCAGGGCATTGACGTCCGCATCCTTCGCAATCAGCAACTCGACCGCACGCGGGATACGGCTTCCCGACGCGCCCATAAGAGCCGTTGCTCCGGTTCCGCTCCTCGCCTGAACGTCGGCCTTCTTGTCGATCAGAAGGCGCATCGCTTCGACGTCGCCCCGGCCGGAAGCGACCATAAGCGGTGTTTGTCCGTTTGCCGTGGCAAGGTTCGGATCGGCGCCCTTTTCCAGCAACAGGCGGAGGATCGCATTATCGTTCGCGGAAGAGGCCGCTATATACAGAGGTGTGCGTCCGTCGGCCTGCTTCGCGTTAATGTTCGCGCCGCGTTCCATCAGCAGCCGAACCTTGGCTTCGTCGGGGATCGCCCAGTGGAGAGGAGTGGAGGCCCGGCGATTCTTCGCATTCACGTCGGCGCCTTTGTCCAGCAGCAACTTCACTGTCGCGGGAGGCGCAAAACCCACCGCATGGTGGAGCGGCGTGGATCCGCCATTGTCTTTTCCTTTGAGCAGTTCCGGATCCGCTGCGATTGCTTTCGCCACCTCGGCTGTTGTGCCGGAGCGGACAGCGGCAATAAGGGCGGTAACTTTCGGATCAACAGGCTTGGGCGGCGCTTCCGCCTTCAGTTCCGTGCGGAATTCGGCGCCCTGGTCGATCCAGGCTTTGAGAACATTGATTTCAGCGACAGACAGCGCGCCGGTAGGGGGCATCTGCATGCCTCCGTCACCGTTGATGACGCGTTTGATCAGCTTGCTTTCAGCGCTCTTGCCGGCAATAATGACGGGGCCATAATCGCCTCCGCGCATGGCGTTCTGCCGTTTGTCAAGCCGGAGACCGGACTGCTGAACTTCTTCTCCGTGGCACGCGTAGCATTTTTCTGCGAGCAGCGGCTGGACTTGTTTTTCAAAGTCTATGGTTTGCGCCGCGAGCGGCACACAAAAAGCGATGGCAGACAGAGCTATCACGCGCATTAGATCCTCCAGAGCTGAATGGGAACAGGCCACCAGTAATTTCATATGAACAGCGGGCCAAAGTCAATGGGTTGATGTGATCGCTGATTCGTGCGTAAACAGTTCAAAATATGGATTCTTCAGCTCCGTGTTTAAACTTGTCTATCTCTGAATCCAACCGGGAGCTTGAAATGACTACAGCGTGCAGGTTTGCCGTCAAAGGACCTCTGCTTCTCCTGTTGTGTTCCTCTGCTATATCGGCACAGAACTTTCGGGTCACCCTGCTGGGTACAGGCAGCCCCATTCCCATTAGTGACCGGTCGGGCCCGAGTACTCTTGTGGAGGCCGGAGCCGAAAAGCTCCTGATTGACTGCGGCCGTGGCGCATCCGTGCGTCTCTGGCAACTCCATATTCCCTTAGGTCAGGTAACAGCCGTGTTCCTGACCCACCTCCATTCCGACCATATTGTCGGAATACCCGATCTCTGGCTGACTGGCTGGTTGCCGCCGCCTTTCGGCCATCACACGGGGCAGTTTCGGATCTGGGGACCCCTCGGGACACAGGAAATGATGACCAATCTGCAAAAGGCTTTCCAGCCCGATTTCCGTTTTCGGGCTGCCGATGGCATCCCACCTGAGGGGATAGCTGTCCTTGCGCAGGATGTGACAAAAGGTGGTCTACGAAAAGAACGGAGTCAGAGTTACCGCTTTCGAAGTCGATCACGTGACGGCGAAGCCGGCCTTCGGTTGCCGCATTGACTATGGAGAACGATCGGTGGTGATCTCCGGTGATACCCGTGTGAGCGAAAATTTGATCGTGCGTCCAGGGGGCAGACGTTTTGATTCATGAAGTCGCGTGGGCCAGACCCGAACTCCTGAGCAAGTCCGAACAGGCGCGAATCATCATCAGCCTTCATACCACACCGGAGGAGGCGGGAACCGTGTTTACGCGCGTAAAGGCGCGCCTTGCTGTTTATTCGCATGTCGTCCTTGTGACAACCGATCCGGCTTTCTCTGAGCCAACCACTGCGGATGTTTTGAACCTGACGCGAAAGAGCTATGCTGGTGCCCTCGAAATGGGAGAGGACCTTATCACTATCGGGATCGGAAACAAGATCGAGTCCGCCGCTCGCGGCCAGGAACACGGTAAGCGCCGTTAACAGCCCCGGCGCGGTAACGAATGCGAGCATCTATTTCGGGAAAGCCGGCCCCGTGTATACAGTCTCTTCCGGTACATCTGTAGAGCTCTCGAAATCCAGTTTGTAGCCGTCCGGATCACGAATCATCGTGACCCACATCGCATTCCCCACAAAAGGCGTCGAGGCGTCGATCCCCCTCGACTTAGCTTCGTGATAAATGGCCAGTGCGTCGTCGCAAATGAAATTGATGGAGACACCCTCACCGGGGTGCGATGGAAAAGGCCGGCGGGACTCCTGCAGCATCAAAGCAGCGCCCCCGAGCTTTAACCAGCACCAGCGGAGCTTACCTTCATCGATCCAGTGGTTGGCCATTTCAAAGCCGAGACCCTCGACATAGAAGCGCAGGGAGGCTTCCATGTTCGAAACCATGAAGAACGGCACGACCTGTTGAACGTTGGTTGCGCTGGCCATGGGAGTCAGTTTCTCATCACAATTACTCGTGCCGCAGAGCCTCCATCGGATCCACCTGAGCAGCCCGGCGAGCCGGAATCCACGCCGCAAGCGAGGAGACGGCGATCATTGAGCTAGCCGCGAAGATCACGGGGGCCAGACTTCCGGAGGGCAGACCTTCCACCGCACTTTCGGCCAGGCGTCTGCCAGAGAGTGCCAGCGGAATCCCCGCCAAAAGGCCCGCGCAAATCAAAACCAGCGCTCCCTGCAAAACCATCCGGACGACGCTCCATTGCCTTGCCCCCAGGGCCATTCGGATGCCGATCTCTCGCGTGCGACGCGCGACAGTATAGGCAAGTAATCCATAAAGCCCGATCGCAGCGAGCAAAGCACCGAGCGCGCCGAACAAGCCGGCGAGCAGCGCGATCAGACGCTCCGTGACGATGGACGCATCGATCTGATCAGCCATTGTCGTGACCTTCGTGATCGGAACGGTCTTAAGTCTTTCACGCACAATGCGGCGCAGAGCGGGGATAATACTCTCCGGATCCACGCTGGTACGCAGCGCAAGCCGGGAGCCAGGGCGGCCTCGTTCAAAGGCATTGAAATAGATGGTACGCCAGTGCTTTTCCAGCACATCGCGATAATTTGCATCGGCCGCAACACCGATGATTTCGTACGGCGTGGCATCCCCGTCGAAAGTGACGTGCATACCGATCGGGGACCTCAGGGAATAGTAGTGAGCCAGGCTCTGATCGATGATCGCGAGGTGCCTGCCTTCGTCCTGCAGAGCGAAATCGCGCCCCGCAAGTAATGGCGTGCCGAACGTCTCGAAGTATTTCGGTGCAATCCAATTTTCCTGAATATAGCGGACCTCGCCGGGTGTGGCCTGATAACCTTCCACGTTGGCACTGCGTGCCGCACCCGCGCCTGATATGGGAGTTGCGGCGCTGAGTGTAGCAGTGCGAACGCCCGGTATCGCTTCGAGTTGCCGCAGCAGATCCTGATACGCACGGGACAGCTGTTCGCTTCCGTAGCCGCTGCGCGCAGCGTCCAGAGTGGCCAGCAGTATCTGGTCCCGGCGGAAGCCGAGATCCAGATGTTCCAGTTTCGAAAGATGACTGACGAACAGGCTGGCCGCGCCCAAAAGCATCACGGAGAATGCGACCTGCGATATCACGAGAGTCTTTCCGAACAGGCGACCGAAGCGCGATTCGGCGATTCTGCCCGCCCGCCGCAGGTAAGCAACGGCCGGTGCCAGTCCAAACAGCAGCGCGGCCAGGAGCGCGACCGCCGTCGTAAAGAGCAATATATGCATATCGGGCTGCACATGGAGTTCGATGTGATCGCGCCCGCTTGCGATGATGCGCACCAAAGCGCTGGTGCCAAGGTAGGCAAGGGCGATGCCTGGAACCGTGCCCGCCAGCGAGAGCAGGACCGATTCGGTCAGAACCATCTGAACCAGGCGAAGGCGGCTCGCTCCGATGGCGATACGGACAGCCATTTCGCGCTCCCGTGCGGCGGCCCGCGCCAGCAACATGCTTGCAACGTTCGTACAGGCGATCAGCAAAAGCAACCCGACGATCGACATCAGCATCAGCAGCGGTCGGGCGTATTTGTCCCGGAGCGTGGCCAGTCCCGCGCCTGCCGGTTCCATTTGCAACATCACCTTCTGCAGGTATGGATTATCGTTGGTCTTCGCAGCTTCATCGAGGACCCGCCGGTCGAGCACCGACATCTCCGCCAGCGCCTGGGCCAGCGTTACGCCCGGCTTGAGGCGTCCCACAACTTGCACCATGTGAACGTCAGACTTCATCGCCAATGGGAGCCAGAGATCGTGCGTGGCCCCCGGTAGCCAGCCATGGAAATCCCGCGGAATTGCCCCGATCACCGTTACCGGAACGTCTTCAACCACAATCTGCCTGCCGAGGACAGACGGATCGGAATGGAAGCGAGCCCAGCTGACCACTCCCACCGTGCGGTCATCGGGGCCGATCAACCGGCCGGCGGCGGCCCGGACGCCGAGCGAGCGAAAGAACATCCCGTCCACGTATTCGCCCTCCAGAACCTCCGGACCGCGGCCTTCCGTCCGCACATGCAGGCGCGCATCGGAAGCGGCGAGCAGGTTGGAGAAAACATGGTTATGGTCGCGCATATACTGCCAGGCCTGCAGGGAAAAACCATTGCCCCGCGGATCCGGTTCCCCGCGCAGTTTGTGCAGGAGTTCGACAAGCTGCCCCGGTTCGCGAACCGGTAACGTTCGCAACATCAGGGCATTAATCAGGCTGAAGATGGCCGTATTGGCGCCGATACCGAGGGCGAGAGATACCACAGCCACCGCAGCGAAGACCGGGCTGCGCCGCTGGGTGCGGATGGCGAAACGGAGGTCTTGCCAGATCATGCCTCCGTTGTATCAGTCAACTAGTACACTGGTCAAGACTAACGCACGAGAATAATGTGAAGATCCATCACATTGGTGCCGGTAGACCCGGTGATGATGAGATCGCCCAAGTCGTTAAAGTAGGGATAGGCGTCGTTGTTGCGTAACGCTTCGTCCGTGCTGAACCGCGATCGCCGCACAGTATCGCCATCGGCGAGTGCACCGGCGGCGTCGGTTGGGCCGTCCGTCCCGTCGGTTCCCGCGCTCAGAATCAGGGTGTCCTGAAGCCCGGCGATGTCCGGTGCTGCCGCGAGTGCGAACTCCTGATTCCTGCCGCCCTTCCCTTTACCGCGAATGGTCACGGTTGTCTCGCCGCCGGAAATCACGCAGGCCGGTGCCCGCAACGGTTGCCCTGAAACCCGGATTTGCCTCGCGATCGCGGCGTGCATCCGGGCGACGTCGCGGGTTTCGCCCTCGATGGTACTGGCCAGAATCATGGTTCGATAACCCAGCGCTTTGGCCGACTTCGCTGCCGCTTCCAGCGATTTCTGATTGCTGCCCACAATCACGTTCTCCACGTTTTGGAAAACTGCATCGCCGGGCTTCGGAGTCTCCCCTTCGCCAAGTTCCAGCCGCTCCCGAACATTGGCAGGCACGCGCTCGCGCAGGCCGTATTTGTCCAGCACAGCGAGCGCCGTGGCGAAAGTCGACTCGTCCGGCGCGGTAGGTCCCGAACCGATCACATCCAGGTTATCGCCCACCACATCCGAGAGAATCAGACTGACCACCTTCGCGGGCGCGGCCAGCCTGGCCAGTTGGCCGCCCTTGAACAGAGAAATATGCTTCCGAAGGGCATTCAGCTCATGAATATTCGCGCCGCAGGCCAGCATCAACTGCGTGGTTTGCTGCTTTTCGGCGAGGGTGATCGGGGGTGCGGGATAGGGTGTTAACGCAGACGCTCCGCCCGAAAGCAGACAGAGAACCAGATCCTTGTCGCCGGCCGAAGCGCACAGTTCCGCGATCCGCCTGGCGCCTTCGACTCCCCGCTCGTCCGGCACAGGGTGCCCGCAGGGCCGCAGCTCGATGCCTTTCGCTCTTGCGGTGTCGCCGTCCTTCACGTTCACGCAGCCGGCGAAAATCCGCTTCCCGAGCACCTTCGCGGCGGCGCGTGCCATAGTTCCGCCGGCCTTCCCTGCCCCCACGACGAAGATCCGCTCATAACGGTCCAGATCCCGCCTGCGCAACAAGGCCGCTTCCACGGCCGCGGTCGGATCTGCCGCCGCCAGGGCGGCCTTCAGAATAGACTTTGCATCTCGGCGTAAGCTCATTTCCAGATCGGGAGAGCCAGCACGGCATCTACGCTCTTGTCGGGATCGCAATCGCCTTCCACCCGAAAATTCGCCTTGGAGTACAACTCCCTGCGGTCCTCAAACAGCTGCCGGAACTTAAGCGGATCGCGCGCCAGGGGCCGGTCCGCAGGTTCGTCGGCCAGGCGCTGCTGGATCACTTCGAAGGAGCAGTCAATCCAGATAGAGATTCCGTGGCTGTCCATCAGATCAAAGTTGCCGGGATGCACAAATGCTCCGCCACCCAGCGAAACAACCGTAGGCGAGCCGCGCTCGATGGCTCGCACCCAGTACCGGATCATGTCGGTTTCCATACGCCGGAATTCCGCCTCGCCGCGCAACTCGAAGATCTGTCCGATGCTGGTCTGCTCCCTCGCTTCAATTTCAGCGTCCAGATCGACGAAGTCCCAACCGAGCTTGTCGGCCAGAAGCCTGCCAACCGTCGATTTGCCGGACCCCATAAACCCTGCCAGATAGAGACCGGGTGTGCGTTTGAGCTTGATATGCATTCAGACCCGTTCCATACGCGATTCCATAAACCGTGGGAACAGCCGGTTGAGCCAGACCAGCGGGAGGCCGATGCGGGGAGTGACCACACTCCGGCTGCGCCGTTCCATTCCGCGAACGATCGCCGCCGCGCATTGCTCCGCTGTCACGGCAAAGCGCCTCCCCTTGACCACACTCGCCGGAGGCACAGTTCCAGCCGAATGGGTTTGAAATTTCGTGTCGACGTACCCCGGATACACGCCCATCACGTTCACTCCCTGACGGCGGAGTTCCGTGCGCTGGCTGGAAGTAAGCGAAGCCAGTGCGAATTTGCTGGCGGAATACAGCGGCAACCACGGCAGGCTGATCTGCCCCGCAATGGAATTCACGTTGACCAGGGTGCCTTCGGACCGGCAGAGCCATGGGGTAGCCAGCTGCGCCAGATGAAAAGGCGCGAAGAAATTCAGTTCGAAAAGGCTGCGCACTTCCTCCAGAGGCGATTCAGAGGGCGAGTAGTACGACCCCCGACCGGCATTGTTGATCAAGGCATCAATGCAGCCGAACCGTTTCAATGCCTTCTCTATAACGGATACCCGGACAGACTCGATTGTCAGATCCCCGGCTACCACCAGATCGTCTGGTCCGGCGCCAGCCTGCAGCTTCGCCGCGTTTCTGGACGAGAGGACCAGCCGCGCGTTCTTCCTGCGGAACTGAGCCGCAAGCTGCGCGCCAATACCGTCCGACGCGCCCGTGATGATAATAACTTTGCCCTCTGACTGCAATGCAGGAAAAGCAATAATATCACTGCGCCATAGTAGCCGGGTGGTTCACTGCGTCACCGTGTGCAACCGACGCAGGACTTACAATGGCCCTATGTCCCGGCTGCTCCCGTTATTTCCTCTGCAGCTTGTCGCTTTCCCTGGAAGCGTCATCCCGCTTCATATCTTTGAGGATCGCTACAAGGAAATGGTTGGCGAGGCTGAGGCCGCCGGAACCGAATTCGGAATCGTGCTCTCGAAGGAAGGTGGCATCGTAAATGCTGGGTGCACCGTCATGGTCGAAGCCGTGCCAGAGCGGTTTCCCGATGGCCGTTTCAATGTGATCACTCGCGGGAAGCGCCGCTTCTCGCTGCTCTCTATCGACGAAGAAAAGGAATACCTGCGCGGTGAGGTCGAATACTTCGACGACGAAGACTGGGGTCCGGTCAGTGCCGAATTGCGAATCCAGGCGTTAGAAGCTTACAAGCAGATCCGG
>JAUZEU010000463.1 GCA_030838885.1 Bryobacterales bacterium
TGGGCTGGATGTTCGGAATGTTGGTGCTGACGCCGAGACTTCCCTGTCCCTGAACTGTCAGGCCTGACAACAGTCCGTTTGGAGGAGTGAGCGCGGGGCTGATGTCCTGTCCGCGGCGATCTTTAAACCAGCCGAAGCGGGCTTCGTTCACCATGCTGCCCGAGAAGATGTATGTGTCCGAAATACGGGCGTTGCGTGTCTTGGCGGATTGAATTCCGTTCGAGCCGACGCCGCTCGCGTTAGCGGTTACCGAGCTGATGGCGCCATTCGGCGATGTGAAATTCAACAGATTGAAACTCGCCGAGACAGTGTTCTTTTCATTCGGGCGCCAGTCTATTTTTCCCAGGCCAAGATTCTGTGAAAGGGACCGGGGCACGGTCTGGAAGAAGCGCTGAAAGTAGGCCTGTGCAGCGGCGCACTGGGCAGCAGACGCCGGGGTTCCAGGTGTAGGCACGGCGGAAGCGCCGCATTGGCCGACGTAAGCGCCCGATGGTGAATAGAACTGGGCATTGTTGATCGTGTCCACCAGCGGGAAGTTACGCCGGGTCACCTCACCACTGCCGAAAAAGAAGAGCTTGTCTTTGATAATCGGGCCACCCACGGTTGCGCCAGCCTGGTGCCGGTACTCCGGGGGATTGAACAGCTTGCCGGATGCGTCCTTTGAATAAGGATCCTGCGCGTTCAGGGTGCGGTTCCGGAAATACCAAAATGCAGATCCGTGAATGTTATTGGTGCCACTCTTGGTGACGGTATTGATTACGCCTCCCACAGCGCGACCGAATTCGGCGCTGTACCCCGATGTCTGCACCTGGAATTCCTGCACCGCGTCCTGGCTGATGCTTGAAGGAACAACCGCACCGCCGGCAATATCAAGGCCCCACTGCTGCGTAACGTCATTGCCATCCTGAAGGAAGGAGTTCCCGCCGGGCACGCCGCGGAAACTGACACCCCCGCTTGCTCCATCGGTCGTTACGCCCGGCGTTAAAAGAGCGAACTGGTCTACTCGCCGGCCGTTTATCGGAAGGTTCACGATCTGCAAGCTGTCGACTACTCCCGAAATACCAGTCTTCGTCTCTTCAACCAGCGGCGCCGAGCCAGTGACCGTAACAGTTTCGGACTGCGCCGCTACAGTCATCTGTACTGGAATCGACAGATTCTGCCCGACCGTGAGCTGAATGCTCTGAACTACAAACCGGGAGAAACCCGCCTTCTCGACAGTCACCTGGTAATTCGAAGCCGGAGGAAGCGAAGGTGCGAAGAAATAGCCATCGTCGTTCGAAAGCAGAGCGCGGCCGATGCCGAGTGCTGAATTCACTACCGAGACTTTGGCGCCGGCGAGAACGGCTCCCGAGGGGTCACGCACGGTGCCGTTCAGCGCGGCGAGGCCAGCCATCGACTGGCCGAACATCGAAGCACTGAACCCGAGATACAGTACCGCCAAAATCAAAACTGCCTTGCCGCACGGCTGAACGACCGGAAGACACGTATAGCGGCTGCGTTTTGTCATAAGTGAATCCATGAGCACGACTCCTTAAATCGTCTTGAATGAAGAACGGCAGAACGCTCCGGAATACGGAGCAATAAAAGTCTTGTCTCGTCGTGGAGTGGGCCCGCCATTCGCTCTGGTTCTGTTGAACCTGCAGAGTGCCGAACGCGGTCAGGGCAACCGATGGAATCGAATAGGCAACTTGGCCCGTACGAAGGGGAAACTATTCAACTCTAAAGTGTGGACTTAGTATGTGGCAGGAGGACCTTCTCTGTCAACTCGCCATAGCCTCTGTTGGTGTCTTTGGTCAGGTTGGTATCATTGACAAGTTCCCGGCATTTTCGCATACTGAATGCACCCGCCGCTGAGTTGTATCTGCTTCCTCAGCGCATGTACCTGCCTCCACGACGAGAGCCCCGAGCCTGTCCTCCGCTTTGTAATGTCCGGTTCTGAATAGCAACTGGCGAAGGAAAACTAGTGAGAATCAAGTTAGTCGCTTCCGGTGTCGTGGCACTGTCGGCACTATCCGTCATTACACCCGCCCAAAATAAGACAGCCCAGGATAAGGCGGCCCAACTTAGCTGGTCCCAGGCGAAGTCCTCATATGAGGAAAAAGTTCAGCCTGTCATTTTAAAGAACTGTAGTGGATGTCATACCAATGGCGGACATGCCGGCGGACTCAAGCTCGACTCCCTCGAGACGATGCTACAGGGTGGCTCACGCGGGCAGTCGATCACGCCGGGTAAACCTGATGCCAGCATTCTCGCGAGGGCCGTGCATTACGACCGTGACGATCTCAGGATGCCGCCGCGCGGAAAAATCGCTGATTCGGACATAGCGGGTATCGACAGGTGGATCGCTGATCATACCGTGATTAAAGCCGCGTTGATCGAAGCCCCGGCCACCACCTCCGCCGCGCTCGCACCAGTTAAAATCGCTCCCGCCGTAGCCACCGTACCCGCTCCGGTTGCGATGGCCGCGACAGCGAAGCCAAATGAGGCAGTACTTCGCTCAGCTGCATCCGGGGAGATTACTCCGGAGCAGGAGAAGTTCTTCGAAGCGAAAATTCGGCCGCTTTTCGCAAAGAATTGCTACACGTGCCACACCAGCCCTCCATCTGGAGCGCTGCGCGTCGACTCCCGTGAGGCCATCCTGAAGGGCGGAAAAGACGGCGCGGTGATTGTTCCCGGCCATCCTGAACAGAGTTTGCTGGTCAAAGCGCTCAAATACACGGGCAAGATCCAGATGCCACCTGTCGGACCTCTTAGCAATGAGGATGTGTCGGCTGTCGAGCAGTGGATTCGCGAAGGAGCGCCCTGGCCGAAGCAGGCGCCTGTCTCCGCGTCCTCGCGCGTCACGCAGGCCCAGAGGGAGTTCTGGTCTTTCCACGCCGCCTCAAAGCCTTCGGTCCCCGCCGTGAACACGGCTTGGGTCGCCAACGACATTGATCGGTTCATACTGGCGAAGCTGCAGGAGAAGCACCTTGAGCCGGTAGCTGACGCCAACAGGCGCACTCTCATCCGGCGCGTTACTTATGATCTGACAGGACTTCCCCCAACGCCTGCGGAAATCGACTCCTTCCTGAGCGACACATCCTCAACGGCATATGAAAAGCTCGTTGACACTCTGCTTGCTTCCAAATCTTACGGCGAACGCTGGGGCCGCAAGTGGCTCGACATTGTTCGCTATGCAGATACAGATGGGGGCAGCGGCGATTTCCCGATTCCTCAGGCTCACAAATATCGCGACTATGTAATTCAGTCGTTCAATGAGGACAAGCCATTCGATCAGTTCATCCGGCAACAAAT
>JAUZEU010000474.1 GCA_030838885.1 Bryobacterales bacterium
CCTGCCTGTCATCGCTGAACACAACCTCATGCATGTTCGGGCGCTTGTAGGGCAGGTCGAAATAGGGCTGCAGCTTGTGGCGAATGTAATTCGCATTCAGCACCGCATCCACTGTGGCGTTGCGCAGGCCGGGCCCACCGTGGGCCAGGATGTAGGCCAGTGCGCGCACCAGCACGCCAAAATTGCCGTAGAAGGCGCGGACTTTGCCGATGGATTGGGGGACGTCGTAATCCCACGTGAGCGAGTCCTTCAAACGCTTCAGGCGCGGTACCGGAAGGAATGGCTCCAGATGCTTCTTCACAGCAACGGGACCACCGCCGGGACCGCCGCCGCCATGAGGGGTGGAGAAGGTCTTGTGCAGGTTGATGTGCATCACGTCGATGCCGAAATCTCCGGGTCTCGCAATCCCTACCAGGGCGTTGAGATTCGCACCGTCCATGTAGACCATTGCGCCTTTGGAGTGCAGAATCTCCGTGGCGCGCATGATGTTCTCTTCGAAGACACCCAAGGTATTTGGATTGGTAACCATCAGGGCGGCGACGTCATCGTCAACCAGTTTGGTCAGCTCTTCCAGATCAATCATGCCCTGATCGTTCGACCGGACATTCTGAACCGCATAACCCGCAATGCCTGCTGTCGCAGGGTTCGTTCCGTGCGCGGAGTCAGGCACGAGAATGCGCTTGCGAGGATTGCCTTGAGATTCCAGCAACGCGCGAATGAGCAGAATTCCGGTGAGTTCACCGTGGGCACCGGCAGCGGGCTGTAGAGTAATAGCGTCCAGGCCGGTAATCTCACAAAGTGCGTCTTCCAGCTTCGCGACCACTTCCATCGCGCCCTGCGACAGGCTTTCGGGCTGGTACGGGTGCGACCACGCCAGGCCTTCCAGGCGGGCGACCGCTTCATTGATTCGCGGGTTGTATTTCATGGTGCATGACCCCAGCGGATACATGCCCAGATCGATCGCATAGTTCCAGGTGGAGAGGCGCGTGAAGTGGCGAATCACCTCCACTTCACTGACTTCCGGGAAACCTTCGATACAAGTGCGAACATTGCCTGCGCCGAGGACCTGCGCCGGATCGATCTCCGGCACATCAAGCGCCGGAAGCTGGTAGCCGATTTTGCCCGGAGAACTGCGTTCAAAGATGAGATCTTCGTTTTGCGTAATATGCGGGCGGACCTTCTTAATCATGATTGAAATGCCTCCGCCAGCGTGTCCATATCGGTACGCTTCGTCATCTCCGTCGCGCAAAGGAGCGCGGCATTGCCCAGTTCCGGATAGAATTTCTTCAACGGCAGACCGCCGATGATCTTCTTACCCATCAGCACCTGGTTCACTTCTTCCGGCGACATGCTGTTTGCAGATGCCACGAACTCGTTGAAATAGGGCCCGCTGAAATGCGGCTTGATTTTCGAGCCCAGGTAATGCGCTTTTGCGAGATTTTGGGTGGCGAGTTCACGCAGACCCTGCTTACCGTAAAGCTCCATGTAGACCGTGGCCATCAGGGCGATGAGGGCCTGGTTGGTGCAGATATTCGAGGTCGCCTTTTCCCTGCGAATGTGCTGCTCGCGTGTGGCAAGCGTCAGACAAAAGGCGCGATTGCCCTGCGAATCGGTGGTCTGGCCAACTAAGCGTCCTGGCAACTGGCGGATGAACTTCTCTTTCGACGCTATGATGCCGGCGAATGGCCCGCCGTAGCTGGGTGAGATCGCGAACGACTGCAACTCACCGGCGACGATGTCGGCATCGCGCGGCGGCTCCAGAATCCCGAGAGAGACAGCTTCGGAGAACGTGAAGACCAGCAGCGCGCCACGAGCGTGCGCTAACTCAGCCGCCTTCCGCACATCCTCGATGATGCCGAAGAAGTTGGGTGACTGAATGATAACGCAGGCGGTCTTGTTGTCGAGCTTTGCTTCGAGATCGGCCAGATCGATCTGACCGGACTTTGGATCATAGCCGAACTCTTCTATCGGCAGCCCCTGATTACGTGCGTAAGTGCGCTGCACTTCGCGATACTCCGGATGTACGGATTTCGCCACCAGAATGCGGTTGCGACCAGTGATCCGAACGGCCATCATCGCGGCTTCGGGCACAGCAGTCGAAGCGTCGTACATGGAGGCGTTCGCCACGTCCATGCCGGTCAACTGGCAGACCATCGTCTGGAATTCGAAAATGGTGACCAGGGTGCCCTGCGAGATCTCCGATTGATACGGCGTATAAGAGGTGAGAAACTCACCGCGAGAGACCACGGCATCCACTACAACCGGGCGGAAATGGCTGTAAACGCCTGCTCCCAGGAACGACGCGTAACCGTTACTGGTGCGCTCAGACCGCGCTTTGAAGTAATCGACGATTTCGTATTCCGAAATTCCCGGCGCCAGATTCAACGGCGCGTTCAGGCGCGCTTCAGCCGGTATCTGGCTGAACAACTGATCGGCGGTAGCCAGACCGCAGGCTGCGAGCATTTCCTGACGCTCGGAATCAGACTTGGGAAGATAACGCAATTTTAGCTTTCCGCTCCCACATATTTTTGATAGTCGGAGGAGGCTAAAAGATTGTTAAATTCTGCAGGATCCGCCACCCGGATTTTGATCAGCCACGCTGCGCCATGGGGGTCTTCGTTCAGTTTCTCCGGTGCGTTGGCCAGCAGGTCATTCGCTTCCAGAACCTCTCCACCCAAAGGCGCATAGATGTCAGAAACTGCCTTCACGGACTCGACGGAGCCGAAGCTCTTGCCCGCTTCGAGCTGTGCGCCGGGTTTAGGAAGGTCGACATAGACTATGTCGCCGAGTTCTTCCTGGGCATGGAACGTAATCCCGATGATGGCTGTATCGCCCGACAGGCTGACCCACTCGTGCTCTTTGGTGTAGCGATACGTTTCCGGGTAATTCATTGAGGCCTCCTGTAAAACGGTGTGGGCACGGTTTCAGCCTCGACCGCCTGATTCCGCACTACGATTTCGATCTTCTCACCGGGTTTCGCCCGATCTACGGGAAGGTAGCATAACCCGATATTTTTGTTGAGCGTGGGCCCGGGCGACCCGCTTGTGACCCAACCAGCCGGCTGGCCGTCAAGCAGTACTTCGTATCCGTCCCGCCCGATGCCCCGGCCGCGCATTTCGAAGCCGGCCAGCCGCCGGGTGAGCCCTTTGTCGCGCTGCTTCAACAAAGCGTCGCGGCCGATAAAATCGCCCTTGTCGAATTTCACGATCCATGCGAGATCGGCTTCCAAAGGCGAGATAGAGGGGCCGATTTCGTGCCCATAGAGCGCCATTTTGCTTTCCAGGCGGAGCGTATTCCGCGCGCCCAGACCGCATGGCTTGATTCCAGCCGGTCTGCCCGCGTCCATGATCGCGTTCCAGACTTTTACCGCGTTTTCCGGGGCAACGTAGACTTCAAAGCCGTCTTCGCCCGTGTAACCGGTGCGGGCAATACGGGCAGGAACTCCGGCGAATTCGCCGTCCGTGAACCAGTAGTAGCGAATTGGCGCGAGGGGAATGGCGGTTAGCCTTTGGGCAGTTTCCAGCGCCTTCGGCCCCTGAATCGCGATCTGAGCGTACTTTGGACTCGCGAACTCGACTTCACAGTCGAAGTGGTTCGCGTCGCGGATGTGTTCGAAGTCCTTTTCCTGATTCGAGGCGTTCACGCATATAAAGATGGAGTCGTCCGCGACCTTGTGAACCAGGATGTCGTCCACGAACCCGCCATGCTCGTAGAGCAAACCGGAGTACTGCGCCTGCCCTTGTTTTAGCCGGGTCACCGCATTCGTGGAAACATGGTCGGCCAGTTTGATTGCCTCCGGACCACGGATCTCGATTTCGCCCATGTGGCTGACATCAAAGAGCCCCACTGCGTTGCGAACGGTGTTATGTTCATCGATGAGACCGGAGTACTGCACGGGCATATCCCAGCCGCCGAAATCGACCATCTTCGCGCCTGCGTTTCGGTGCACATCATTTAGGGGAGTGCGCTGCAAGGGGGGGCTTGTCATTCGATAAGCAATCATTGTAGCGCCCGTATGTCTCCTTGCTGTTGCGGGCCTGGGAGCAAATGCCCTGTTTGCTGTGCTATGCTGAAAATTCGTTTCAAACGTAAAAGAAGGGTATTCGAAGTAGATGGCAAATCATGTTTCTGCCTTGAAGCGTGTCCGGCAGACCGAGCGACGTACGGAATTCAATCGTTTTGCGAAGACGCGGCTGCGCAATCAGATCCGGGCGATGCGTAAAGCATTGGCTGCGAAGCAGCCGGGCGACCTCACCACCGCGCTGGCCAGCACCTTCTCGCTGCTCGATAAAGCTGCCCGCAAAGGCTACATCAAGCAGGGCACAGCAGCTCGTTACAAGAGCCGCCTCCACGGTCGCGTAAAGATCGCGCTGGGCGACGTTCAGAAGTAAACCAGTCCCAAAGTTCAGGACAGATCCTCAAAAAGCGCTGGCGCCGGCAACATCGGCGCCAGCGCTTTTTTGTTTTCCGGTGCCCGGCCGGGCAAACGCGTGCGGGGTAAGCTGTGATTAATGAATATTGAGGTTTTGCTGACTGAAGCGGAGATCGCCGAGGAGTTCGCCGAATCCATTGCGGCGCGTGATTTGCCGGAAAAGTTTTTTTACTGGACTCCGCAGTCGGTCAAAGCGTGGGAAGCACTGGCAGCACGTTCCGAGGAGTGCCTGAAGGGTACCTGGGAAAGTTTGGCCGCGCGTGCGGCGGATCTGACCAAACCTTTCGGCAAACGCGTTCCAGTCATCAGCTTTGGCGCAGGCGACGGTCTGAAGGACCGCACTCTGCTGCGATCTCTGGCCGGCGCGGGGCGCGAGGTGAAGTACTTTCCGGTCGATGCCAGTCAACAACTCCTGGAAACGGCCTGCGCGGGTGCCGAGGACGACGACATCGAGGCGCTCGGCATCAAGGCGGACATCTCGAGCCCGATGCATGTGGTGCTGGCTGCCGATGTGAGCGAGGCGCCCCGCCTGTTTCTTATGGTGGGCAACACGCTGGGTGGCTTCGACCCAATGGACCAGATCCGCCATGTTGCCGATTGTGTCAAAAAGGGCGATATTCTGATCGTCGACACCAATCTGCATCCCGGTGTACCCGTCACCCCCACGGAGGAGCAGCGTCGATTTGTGTTTGCGCCTTTAGCCGCTGCAGGTGTGCTGACCGACGACGGCGAGTTGGACTTTACGGAGCGCCCGGACGACCGACTGGACGGGATGTTTATGCTGACGCGGCGTTTCATAGCCTCTCGGGACCTGCGTCTACTGGTGGCCGGGCATGAGATTTCTGTGGCTCGCGGCGAGCGCATTCTGCTGAACTTTCGATACCTGTTTACGGCAGAGGCATTCCGGTGGCTTCTGACCGGTCATGCAGGGTTGAGAATCGTAGGGGAAATCCCGAGCGCGGACGGAAAGATCATGACTGCGGTTTGTATTAAGGCCTAAGAATAACCACTTGAGATAACCTCGGTTTACCTCACGCAAAGTATTACAAACAATGTGATCTATACGCCAGGCGAAGCTTGACTTGACCAGGCGGACTGGCGATATTACGGGTAACCTGGGGATTGAATGTTACCTGAAAATTGTTTGGTCAAATTAGCCCGCCTTGTGGTGCTGTCTGCGGTGATTACATGGTCGGCGTGGGGGCAGGGGACGGGTGAGATCACCGGCACGGTGACCGACCCGACAGGAGCGGCTGTCAGCGGCGCAAAAGTGACCGCAACAAACGTCGCTACCGGCGCCGAACGCATAGTAACCACGAGCGACGCGGGCAATTACGATATTCCCGCGCTGCCGCCCGGCAACTACAACATGCGCGCCGAGTTTACGGGCTTTCGCAGTTCCGAGCGGCGCGGCGTGGAACTCCAGGTGGCTCAGGTCGCGCGACTCGACTTCTCTTTGGAACTAGGGAATGTGAGCGATACGGTGGAGGTGGCCGGTGGGGCGCCCGTAATTGAAACGGAGAACGCAACTGTCGGAACGGTTATCGAGAACAAGCGAATCGTTGAGTTGCCGCTGAACGGTCGCAATCCGCTGCAACTCGCTTCACTTACACCTGGCGCTACCACGAACGGTCCCGCTTCGTCCCAGGGGCAGCAGCGCATGGGCGGGTCACGCAACGCGTTTGCGTTGAATGTGGCGGGCCAGCGCACATCGAATAACCACTACGAACTCGATGGCGTGGAGAATACAGATCCGAACTTCAACACCTACCTGTTTCTGCCCTCCATCGACGCCTTGCAGGAGTTCAAGGTGGAGAGCGGCACGTATGGCGCCGAGTACGGCCGTGGGTTGAGCCAGATCAACATGACCACGCGCAGCGGAGGGAACGAGTTCCACGGAACACTTTTCGAGTTCCTGCGCAACGCGAAACTCGACGCCAAGAACTTCTTTGATCCCATCGGTCCCATTGCGCCTTTTAAGCGCAACCAGTTTGGAGGCACGGTCGGCGGGCCGGTCCTGATCCCGAAAGTCTTCCAGGGCCGGGATAAACTATTTTTCTTCTTCAATTATGAGGGCCTCAGGGAGCGGAAGGCCCAGACATCTGTCCTCAACATGCCACCCGCACAGGACCGGACCGGGAATTTCTCAGGCTCGAGCGCAGCGATTTACGATCCTTCCACCAGGGTGATTGATGCAAATGGGAAGGTCTTCGCGCAGGGAGTGTTCCCCGGCAACGTGATTCCCGCCAGCCGGGTGACGTCCACCGCAACTACCGCGCTGAAGAACTGGTTTCCGCTGCCCAATGTGGGAAATATCACCGGTTACACAGCCAATTTCATCTCGAACGAAGGCCGCAGGAACGACGGCGATCAGGTGAACGCACGTGGCGACTACGTGATGAGCCCCAGTTCCACCCTGATGGGCCGCTTCAGCCGGACGAAGGATGCCGGGTACCTTCCCCTCACGACCCCGGGGCTGGGCTACAACAACACCGTGATCGCGTGGCAGGGACTGGTGGGCCACACTCTGGTGCTGGGCGGAAACAAGGTAAACGAGTTTCGCTTCGCGGTGGCACGCCTGTCTGCCGCGAACGAGCAGCCAAGTGCCAATAAGGTGAACTGGGTGTCACAACTCGGCATCGGCGGAGTGCCCGCCGACATCGCCGAATACTGGGGCGTACCGGTGTTCCAGTTCGGCGGGGGAGCCATTTCCACAGTGGGAGAGTGCAGCGACTGTCCCTTTGTAAACCACGACACGATCTTTCAATGGACCGACAACTTCACCTGGACGAAAGGTAAACACACTTTCCGGTTCGGTACGGATGATCGCCGCATGAGATACAACCAGATCGGGGCGGTAGTGCCGCGCGGCAGGTTTACATTCAACGGCACGTACACGGCCGATCCGGCCCTGTCCAGTCCTCCGCCCCAGAACACCCTCGCGGACTTCCTTTTGGGCTATATGGGGACCTCCGAAGGTCAGTCAGGAGCCCCGATCGCGGCGTTTCGGTCTTACTCGCTGAATGTCTACGCGGCCGACTCGTGGAAAGTCAGTTCCAAACTGACGGTGAACTTCGGCATTCGTTACGAACTCGAACCGCCTTACACTGATAAATACGACCACATCGTAAACATCGCGTTCAAGTGGGACGATTCGATTCTGCCCACCTACGTAAGAGCGGGCACCGGCGACTTTTACGCCGACAATCCGCCTCCCCCTTTCAGGTTGCCGGCGGGCGTTCCGTATACGCGCGGCCTGTTCGGGAATCGTGCTTATCAGACGAGCTACAAAGACATTGCTCCTCGGCTTGGGGTGGCTTACAGCCTGAACCCGACCACTGTAATTCGTGCGGGGGCCGGAATTTACTACGTGAGGGAAATTGGCAATGCGCAATTCGATCTGGTTCGGAACGCCCCGTATTCCACACGCCGCAGCGAAAGTGCGCAATCCACGCTGATTCCATCACTGAACTGGCAGGTGCCGTTCCTGCAGACCGCGACTCCGTCGTTCATTCTGGTGAACCAGTACAACCAGAACACGCCTTACGTGCCGCAGTGGTCGTTTGGCGTGCAGCGGCAGATTACTGGTAACAGCGCGCTTGAGGTCACTTACCTCGGTTCAACTGGCGTGCACCTGCAGCGGTTGCTGACCTACAATACAGCGACGCCGGGCCCTCCGACCAACATTAATAACCGACGGCCGCAGTACCCGATATATACCGGAACCTTCCAGGTAATGGCAGACCCGTCACACTCCAGCTACCATGCACTGCAGATGCGGTTTCAACAGCGTTTCAGCCGTGGAGTGACCGTTCTGAGTTCATACAGCTGGAGCAAGTCGATCGACAATGGCAGCGGTATCCGAACGGTGGACGGGGATCCACTGACCCCATCTAATGATCACGATCTCCGGCTGGATCGCGGTCTCTCCGCATTCGATTTCCGTCATCGCTGGACGACCTCATTCCTCTACGAACTGCCGATCGGCCGGGGCAAGGCGTTCGGAGGCGGATTGAACCGCCTGACGGATGCGTTCGTAGGAGGCTGGCAAATCGGCGGCATCGCTACGTTGCAAAGCGGGTTCCCCTTTACGCTGTTTTGCGGCAGCGGCAGTGTTCAGAATGGTGGCGATAACTGCTATCCGGATAATCTCGGCGGCGCCTCAGATTTGCCGCATGATCAACGCGGGGCTTCGCGGTGGTTCAATACCAGCAACTTTGTCAATCGCATCAACGATCCAAACCTGCCGCAGTACCGGTACGGCAACAATTCACGGAATAACGTGATCGGGCCGCCGCTGGTGGACGTGGACTTTTCGGCGATGAAGAGCTTCCGCTTCAGCGAGAGGCGCGCCCTGGAGTTCCGGACGGAATTCTTTAACCTGCTGAACCACCCGATCTTCGGGCAGCCGAACACGACAGTAGGAACGCTGAACTTTGGCACTATAACGAGTACGCGGGTGGACTCGCGGGAGATTCAGTTCGCTTTGAAACTGAACTACTGATCCCGGCGCGGCGTTTACAGGAGCCTGCGAGCTGCTCTCATGCGCAGCCGGGAAACCCTCAGCGATTGACGCCGCCTGGTCCGCTGCTCGAGCCAGACCCGCAGATGACAATAGATGGACGCCAGCAGTGAATCCCGTCTTTCGTGGTTCATATGGGAATTCTACTGGCGTGACAGACCAATTAATAGGGGTAGAGCGGACACTTGGTACGGTATAGGTACTATCGTGGCAAAGCGGGCATAAAGAGTGTAAACTGCGGTACAGAGCAGAACCATAAGGAACCTCGTCAGCGCAGGCTTTCAATTACCCATAGGTCGAGCATCCTATGAGGAACCCCAGTTCTATATCAGTAAGTCGAGAGATTCCGCGCCACATGACTGTGTTGCCTAGGGGGGGATCCTTAGTGCGAGCAAGATAACCGCCCGGTCGCGCGCGCTCTTCGTGAGATAGGAGGAGAGGCTGGTTGCTGGATACGATTTGTTTGGCTCGTCTTTGAAGAGTCGATCAGGAATGCGCGTTTCCAGGCTGGTGAGCGCCACCAGCGGGGAACCACTCAGCGCCAGACGGTTGAGCATAGTCAGCCAGAAGATCCGCCAGCCGAGGATGCAGAGGACCGCAATCAGATTGACAATCCGCTCGGCGGTGCGGAGTTTGGAAGCTTCCGCTTTGCAACCGGACTTCAGGATTTTGTGGAAACGTCTGTCGGGTAAGGGACTGGCGCGGCGCTGACCTTGCCCGTTTCCAGCCCCTCCCCCATAAGAACTGCTGGTGAGTTTTCCCTCAAGCAGCTCACCCGGCAAGTTTGGTCGAAAGGCTTATGGGTCCTGTTGGACGACGACCGCTTTCACGAAAGACCCTCCACTCCGGGCAGACGCTCGATTTTCCAGCCCCAATACAATCCCAGCACATCGTAGAGATATTCGTTACTCCACCGCCGCCACTCTTCGCCAGGGACATCGAGACTGGCCGGCTGAAATACTCATCTCGCTTGTTTTCCGGCACTCGTCCTACACCGAGGTGCGCCGAGACGGTTGTGTCGATTCGCTTGCAACGTGATCGGCCAGATGCGCTGCTGCTGTCTATCGGACCTTGAGGCCTCCGGAAGCGAGAACGGCCGTGGCTCGATCAACCCACAGCCCGGTGCCCGTCGTATCCAATACAGCCGGACACTCCGGCCACATCGCTCGAACCAGGTCCAGCCAGCCTTCAAGTCTTTCGCGGAACTTCCGAGGCCCGGCGTTCTGAACTCCCGAGTTGATTCACCGGCCCGAAGTCTCCGAACAGGGGTACGCGTTCACGGCCCTTTGCCACAGAGCAGCGGTACGAAAGCCACATAAAGAGGTCAAGAGCCGCCGGGGAGCAGGAGAGCGCCTTTGCCGCCTCCATGTCCGTGGGAATCGGGTGGCTCATGATCTCTTTGAAGAATTCGTGACTGAGAACAATTTCATTCTGAAAACCACCCGGCAACGTGGCTTGATCCGCGTCGCGGGAATACCAGATTCGGGCTTCGCTCATAAAGTTGAATCGCGCGCGATGTACCACTGAGGCCTTCTCGCGCTGAGGAATCGGTGCCGAAGAAAATCGTCGCGCCGAAGATGCGATGGAACGCGGCAACCAATCTCCGGTATTGTGTGCCGCCTTGCTGCATGCCGAACGAATCCAGCATCTCCGCCGCACTCCGGAACTGTATCGTCTGCGTCTGTTGGCGGATTGCCAATGTGGCCAGAAAATTGGAATCAGCCGATCCTGGCCCCACGGAAGTCCGTAGGCCGGGTGGCCGGTCACCTGAAGCGAGAACTGGCCATTCCGTCTCTCGTGGAGCAACTGTCCGTCCGCGGGCTTTTTTATCGACAGCCCACAGCGCACGAAAGGTCGCGACAAAAATCCGAGATTCTGCTTCGCCTCCTGCCGCTTCAGACGAACGCTCGCGATGGCCTCCGCTCGCCGGAGTTTCTGTTTAGAAACCACCAAGCCGCTTGGTATTGCGCGGAGAATCGCCCCGGCTGATTGGAAGCCGTGATGCTGGTGCGCACCTGTTCGCGCCGCAAGCGCTGTAGTGTGTTTTTCACAAACCCACGGCGAGCGACATCAGTGGGGCGTCGCGCCAAGTCCTCGAGGCGAGACTTTCAAGGAAAATAGGGACGAGCCGATCAGGAACTAAAGGAAGATCGTAGCTGGAATGTCCGGCCACATGCGCGAAGCAGAATGGATTGGAAATTTGGTGGCAGTTTTGGTGACAATTCGGGCGAAGGAACCCGCTGTCCCATGGCACAAACCACCAGCTAAATATAAATCATATTGAGACTTTGAGGTTGGTTGCGGGGGAAGGATTTGAACCTTCGACCTTTGGGTTATGAGGGCAACTATTAACTGATTTCAAAAGACTTAGTGCGGCGCGGATGATATCGAAGCACTTTGAAGAATCTAGAAGATACAAAACGACATTGCCAACTGCGCTCCGGTTTGCGCCCTGCGAATCGTGGTCGTCTGTGGCGTTCAGCGGCCTTGCCGCTGGCACTGACCGGGCGTATCATCAAACCATGAGCACCCCCACGCGCCCCGGCAGAACGCCACCCCTCGATGAAGAAACGCGACGTATCGTTGAGCAGCGTCTTGCTAAGGCAGATACTGAGCCAACGCAGGATGCGCGGGAAGCGATTGAGGAAATCCGTCGTAAACTCCACCATCCGGCGCCGCAGTGAAGCGGCTTTAATCAACCTCTCAGCGAAGACGAGGGTGCGGGACGGGTTAAGGCTTCCGAGACTGAGAACCCGTTGTAAATGCGGCCATACACCAATTTAGGGTTAAGGTTGAAGTACCGAAAGCTGTCCGGGCATACACCGAACCACCGGCAGAAATTCCTCAGACCGAAGTTTTGGAAGACACGACGACGAAAGTTTTAAGCCCGAAGTCCGGCAACTACGGCCAGACAACCGGAACGTGGTCATTTACCATTGCCGGAACGAAAAGAACGATCAAGGCGAAAATCACGGCTCAAGACTTCCTGACGAAATACGCCACGGGCAGCATTCGTTTTTATCAGGGGGATCGCCTGAAAGTCCGTCTGAAGGAAACGCAAACAACTGAAGGCCAGAAAACGAAGATGGAATATGAAGTAACCGAAGTGCTGGATTACCATCAAGCGCACCCGTCTTTACGGTCATAGATCAGCCGGAGCGACCCTTTTCGCGCCATGCCCGGCCGCGCTCTTGAGAAATGACCCACGACTGCTCTCCGTGCTTTACTGTGACCGGCACGCTTCCACTAAACCACCAAAGCATCGACCAGCTTCGGGTCGCTTTTTCTACGGCATCAAATGAACTGGCTGCGTCCAGCGTGGTGCAGTGTATCTGGCCGTCCGTCCCGCGCATTTCCACGTAGCAACAGCCCACGACGGCAGAATACCAGATTCGCCTTTGTTTCGCTTTTTGATCCTTGGGCTTCGGTTCGCGCCCGGTGTGGTGCTCAATACATTAAACTGGCTTATTGACCGAAATATTTCAGAGACTTGTGGTTCGCAACGCTCGGCGAACCGAGGCCGAGATACAGGCGGACGTTCGCCAATTTATTCTCTCGGCGCCGTTTGAGCTTGAGGACAGCGATCTCGCGGACGTCATCCTCGAATCTCCGCTCGGGGATCGGCGTCGGATCGACGTTGAAGCCGGATCGACAGTCATTGAAGTTAAGCGGGATTTGCGGAAGGAAAAAGCGAAGCGCGAAGCCGAAGATCAGCTTGCCGGATACGTCGATTACCGCATGCGCCAGACCGAGTTTCGGTATGTCGGCGTGCTGACGGATGGGACTGAGTGGAATTGCTACGATCTCGTTGATGGCAAGTTGCGACGGGTCTCCCAACTCATTTTGGAGGACACCGCTCTCGATGTCAGCCGGCTGGTGGTGTGGCTCGAAGGTGGCTGTTCGGCAACCTCGACACGGGCCGTCCGTATCACGCCGATTCGCTTCGGCAGGATCATTTGGCTCCGGCCGGAAAGAAAGCGGGCATCCCGAATTTGGGGTGGCACAACTTCCGACACACGTACCGGGCGCGTCTGGGAAGCTCCGGCGCGGCGCCGGAGGTGCAGCAGAAGCTCATGCGGCACAGTTCGATTGAAATGACGATGAAGTACGGGCAAAATCACATGATGGATGCGATCCGCCCGGCGAATGCGAAGCTGGTCGAGGAGCTGGTGGCGGCGGGGGCGTTGCTTGATGCGCCCTTATTGCGCCCTCAAGCCTGAGATTTGGTTGCGGGGGAAGGATTTGAACCTTCGACCTTTGGGTTATGAGCCCAACGAGCTACCAGACTGCTCCACCCCGCAAAACCATCATAGCGTGGTGGTTACCGAATCGTCAACGTTCGGTGACAGGATCCCGAACTCGTAGGGCTCTTTTGTCTTAGCGACCAGTCTTGGTCTTCGCTGTAATCCTCGCGCGGATCTGATTCATCACGTCCGTCGCCAGAAAAGGTTTGCGCAGAACGGGAAAATCGTGCTCTTCACAGATTGCTTCCTCCTCCGGGCCAAGCACGGAACCGGTCATCATGATGATGGGCAATTTTGGCATCATCCCGCGCAATTGTTGCGCGAGTTCCACGCCATTGCCGTCCGGCAGCATATAGTCAAGCAGAGCTGCATTCGGCTTCCGCTTGGCCACGATTTTGCGCGCTTCACTCGCATTCTCAGCGGCAAGGAGTTCCCAGCCGGATTCCGCCATCAGGCGCTGCAGGAACTGAAGCAGATCGCGGTTGTCGTCCACCAGCAAAACGGTTGGATGCGCGGGCGCCGAAGTCTCCCCGGGACCGGTGGAACGCAGCTCGAGGGATTCACGATCTTTTCCCACCTCCACCCGAACGCGGGTGCCGGGCTCCACCTGATTTTTCGCCACCATGGTCGCCAGAGGCTGCGTCAGATTCTTATGAATGGTACGCTTCAGCTCACGGGCGCCATACTCGGCGCTGGTTCCCCTCTCAATCAGCCACTGCCGGGTTTCAAACGGCACCTCGATATTGAAGCAGCGGGTGCCGAGCCGTGTGTTGACGTGGTTTTGAAGGCTGGCAATTTCGTGATCGGTGATCGCAGCGAACGATTCCGCGTTGAGCGGCTGGTACGTAATCACGTGGTCGATTCGGTTGACGAACTCCGGCGAAAATTTCTTGCGAACCGCCATGAGCGCGATGCTCTGCAGCTTATCCGAAACATCTTCGCGGGATGCGCCTGTGGTAGCGGACTGGAAACCGAAATCGGGATTAATCTCGCGCATCATTTCCTTCGCGCCCAGATTACTGGTGAGGAATACGAGGCTCTTCTCGAAGTTCACCGTCGAGTTGTCGCCCAGCCGCAGCACACCGCGATCCAGCACGCCCAGGAGCAGCCGGGTCATGGAGGGAGCGGCTTTCTCGATTTCGTCAAAGAGCACCAGCGACAAGCCAGAGCGCTCGCTGGTGACCGAGGCGAGTTTTTGCTGGGAAAGCATCGGCTGCGTTTCGCGATGGCCCAGGTATCCAGGAGGAGCTCCAATCAGTTTTGCCACCTCGTGTTCCATCTGGAACTCACCACAATCCACCTTCAAAAGGTTCTTGGAACTTCCATGCAGCACCTCGGCGAGTGCCTCGACAGTTCGCGTTTTCCCTGTGCCCGTGGGGCCAAGCAGTAAAAAAACGCCAACTGGCCGGTTTTCGGGCGAAAGCCCGGCCTGAAACATTTCAACGTACGGAATAATTACGTTGATTACATTCGGCTGACCCACTACTTTCGAAGACAAAATAGTGGTGAGATCCGGTTGTTCCGCGACCTGCCGGTTGCGGGATTTCTGTCCGGGAGCTGTTTTCGGTCGGTCCGTCATATCTGTGCTGATTATAGGAGATTAAAGCGTTCATTCCGTTCTATTTAAGAAAACCTAAACAATAAAATTCCTCTATATTCCCCTATGCTTTCAGTAAGTTGTAAACCGAAATATAAATATCACAAACTTGTGATCGTTCACACAGATGCCCTAAAAAAAGAGCTCGTTGCCGCGGCAATTCTCTCGCTGGCATGGCCATCCCCGTAGGGGTTGTGAATTCGCGACATGGCTTCGCATGACCTCGGGTCGTCCAGAAGGCGCGTGACTTCGGCAACGATCCGCTCCTCATCCGTGCCTGCCAGCCGGACGGTCCCCGCCTCCACTGCCTCCGGCCGTTCCGTTTTGTCGCGCATCACGATTACCGGTTTGCCGAGCGACGGCCCTTCTTCCTGAATTCCGCCCGAGTCGGTAAGCAACAGGGTGGCGCGCCGCATCAGATCCACAAAGGGAACATAGTCCAGAGGTTCGATCAGATGTATCCCCTGAACATCCACCAGATGCTTCTGAACGGGGCCTGTCACGTTCGGGTTGCGATGTACAGGATAGACCACCTCAACGTCACCGCGGGAGGCAATGCGCTGCAAGGCTGCGCAGATGTTTTCGAAACCTGAACCAAAACTTTCCCGGCGGTGCGCGGTGACGACGATCAGATGCTTCGCAGGATCCAGAAAGCTCCAGTCGGCGCCGGTGAGTTCCCGGGAAATTAGGCGGTCCCTCACCTGGAGCACTGCGTCTATACCAGAATTGCCGGTGACGTGAATGGTCTCGGGCTTAACGCCTTCGCGAAGAAGATTTGCCCGGGCGCCTTCTGTGGCCGCGAAATGAACAGACGCAAGCCGTCCGGTGACTACCCGGCTCATCTCTTCCGGAAAGGGTTGAAGGAGATCGCCGGTGCGCAGCCCGGCTTCGACATGCCCCACTGCAATGCCGGCGTAGAAGGCGGCGAGCGCCCCACAAAGGGTGCTGGTGGTATCACCCTGGACGTAAACAATGTCGGGGCGCACTTCGGTGAGCACGGGCTCAAGTGCCGCGAGCATACGCGAAGAAGACGCTGTCAGCGTCTGATTTGGCGTCATCAGGTTCAGATCGAAATCGGGAACAATCCGGAAGGCAGTGAGAACCTGATCGAGCATCTGTCGGTGCTGCGCAGTGACGGCGACGCAAACATCAAACCGGTTCACCGCTCTCATATGCTGGATGACGGGGCAAAGCTTGATCGCTTCCGGGCGGGTACCGAAGACAAAAAGTGCTTTCAACATCTTCTCTTCAGGTGGTCCGGAGCGGATAGATTCTCGTTTTAAAACTGGGTATTAACGGTGGCGGAACGTGATGCGGCCTTTGGTCAGATCGTACGGAGAAAGCTCCAGCGTGACTTTATCGCCAGCCAGCACGCGAATACGGTTACGGCGAAGTCTGCCGGCAAGATGTGCCAGAACCACGCGTTCATGCTCTAACTGCACACTAAACAATCCACTTGGAAACTTTTCAAGCACCGTTCCTGTAACTTCAATACTGTCTTCCTTACTCATTCCACCTCACTCTTTTCGGATTCCGTACAAGGCGCAAAAAACCATCACAAAAAAAGGCTGCCGCAGCCTCGCCGCGCAGCCCAAGTCCCAGTATAGCCTGGCCATCGGTAAATTATACAACCTCGATTGCGACGATTCTCGCCGATAACATCTTACGAATCATTCATTTCAAAAACGGCATGGGAATTGCTCTGGTGCGATGACAGGAGTGCACGAGGTTTGATCTTATGAAGAACGTCATCGTCCCGACTATCATCGTTGGCGCCGCGCTGCTCAACGGTGCCTGCGCCACAAAGAAGTATGTAGCTAAGACTGTCGACCCCATCAGCGGTAAGCTCGATCAGGTCGCGACAAAATCCGACCAACAGGGCCAGAAGCTCGATCAGACCAGCCAGTCTCTCGAACAGACAAGGCAAACTCTGGAGAAGGATGAGACCGAGCTGAACGCCACTAAAGAGCGTGCCATGTCTGCGGACGGCCGCGCGACGGATGCTCTGAAACGTGCCGATACAGCTGGCCAAAAGGCCGATCAGGCTGGCCAGAGAGCCGAGCAGGTGGGCAAAGACGTAAGTGATCTGAAGGGTGTGGTTTCGAATCTGGACGATTACAAGCCTGTTGGCCAGGCAACTGTCAATTTCAAATTCAACAGCGATAAGCTGGACAGCGATGCAAAGCTTGCTCTTGACCAGATGGTAAGCGGCCAGAACCAGTACAAGCGCTTCTTTATCGCAGTTGAAGGCTTCACCGATCGCGTGGGGACCGATGACTATAACAGCGCCCTGAGCCGTCGCCGTGCAGATGCTGTGGTTGCTTATTTGGTTGCCCAGCACAACGTTCCGGTTTATCGCATTCACATGGTGGGTTTGGGCAAGATGAAGCAGGTGGACGAGGCGAGAACCCGCGCAGCTCAGGCAAAGAACCGCCGGGTGGAAGTTACCCTCTTCAGCGCCGACCAGACCGCTGCAGCGATGAAGTCGAATTAAGCCGCTGGCTGTAGTTGCAGATGAAAAACCGAAGGAGTCCGCGAACGGGCTCCTTCGGTTGGGTGTTTTGGGTGTTTAAAGAGGCGCCTCTTTCGTGCTCAGGCGAGATCGAACTTGGTCTGGTGCAGCAGCGGATCGCTCTTCACGAGAACGGATTTACCAAGAATCTCTTCCAGTTCCTGCAGGAATTGATTGTGGTTGCTTTTCAGTACCTTCGCTACTTCCGGATTGACGCGCAGCATGATGTTGTTGTGCTCGTCTTCCAGTGCCTTCTTCATCCGCTGGGCTTCCTGCAAGATCTCCGTAATCACCGTCTGTACACTCTTCACGTAACCGGCGCCCTCGCAATAAGGGCATGGTGAGCAAAGCGTACGTTCGAGGGACTGCTTCACCCGTTTACGGGTAATAGCGACGAGACCAAAATCGTTGAACTGAAGAATCTTGTAGGGCGCGCGGTCAGCCCGCATGGACTCTTCAAGAGATTGCATCACCTTCTGGCGATTCTTCCGCTCATCCATGTCGATGAAGTCGACGACGATGATGCCACCGAGATCCCGCAACCGAATTTGTCGGACGATTTCTTTGATGGCGTCAGTATTAATTTTGACGATCGTGTCTTCGAGGCGGTTAGACTTACCGACGTACTTACCGGTGTTGATGTCAATGGCGACAAGTGCTTCCGTCTGGTTGATGACGATGTAGCCGCCGGACTTCAACCAAACCTTGGGGCGCAAGGCCTTCTCGAGTTCGTTGGTGATACCGAATTCGTCGAAGATTGGATTGCTGCGCGTGTACAACTTCACACGACCAACAAGTGCGGGCTGGAAGCGTTGTGCGAACCGCAGTATGCTTTCGTAAAGCTCTTCGTTGTCCACCCAAATGGTCTTGAACGAGGTTGTGAGCTGGTCGCGCAGAATGCGTTGCACCAGATCCAGATCGTGATGCAGCAGCAGTGGAGCGGGCCGTTTCTCCGCTTTCTGCCGCATGTCCAGCCAGAGGTTGTAGAGGAAGTGCATGTCGCTCTTCAGCTCTTCTTCACTCTTGCCCTCGGCGGCGGTACGGCAAATAAAGCCACCCGGAATGCCCTGGCGATGGGTTTGCACCACCCGCTTGAGGCGGTGGCGCTCTTCTTCCGACGGAATTTTGCGCGACACACCGGCGTGGTCGACCGTGGGCATGTAAACCACAAACCGACCGGGCAACGCGATGTGCGAAGTGATACGTGCGCCTTTCTGGCCGAGCGGCTCCTTTGCAATCTGGACGATGATCTCCTGCCCCTCTTTGAGGAGGTCTGAGATGGAGGGCAGCACCGGACGTTCGCGATCCGCCCGCTCAGGACGTTCACTGCGCTCAGGGCGTTCTCCGCGTTCATTGCGGTCAGGGCGTTCCGCACGTTCACTTCGTTCACCACGTTCCTGGCGTTCGCCGCGCTCGCGCGGCTGACGATCACGGCCGCCACCGCGTTCATTTCTGGGTTCCGGACGGGTCTCTGCCCGAGGCTCTTCGCGAACCTCTACCGCTTTCACTTCGCCTGCGGGTAAGTCGGCTTGGGGAGCGATCTGCTTCTCACCTCTTTCGGACCCTCTTTCCGTACCGCGATCCGGGCTCTTCTCCCCTCGTTCTTCCCCCGGTCCGCCACGCATTTTACGGCGCATCCGGCGGGACACCCGATGCGGATAGCGATGGCCCTGTTCGCGAAGAGCGGCAGTCAGACTGGTTGGAATACGAGCGGGTTCCGGGCCCTCGTGGTCGATTGCCGGCTGTTCCCCGTCCGTGGTTTCGGCGGCGTCCAGTTCTTCCCCCGGTTCGTCACTTTCACCGAGTTCCAGACCTTCCGCGACGTCCGATTCTTCTGTTGTCTCTCCCGATCCGGCATGCGCGTCGGTCCCTGTCGGATCGCCATGGACTACCGAACCGGGAACTCCTTCCTTCAGAGCTTCCGCTGCTGGTTCCGGATCCAATGCTACCGCTGCGCCGATGAATGAATGCTCCTCAGAATTGTCCGGTTCCGATTCGACGATCAGGGTTTCCAAAATCGGCGCAGCCATCACCGACGCCTCAAACGGCGCGGGTTCCGGCTCGGGCGCTACGGCTGTCGCGCCGAATCCGGCGAACGGGTGGTCGGCGGGAAGGGCGGACTCCATCTCTGCCGGTACCGCAGTAGCTACGGGTTCGGGCGCCGCCTCAACTTCGGCTTCCGCTTCACCTACGGTCTGATGAACGAGTTCGTCGACTTCTTCTTCCAGGTCAACAGCCGGCTCAACTGCGAATTCCTCTTCATCTTCCCGAACGTCTGCTACGGCATATTTGGCCAGCGACTCACCTGGAAGCACATACTTCGCAAGCGATTCGCCTGGCAGCACCATGAAATCCTCGCCCGCGTCCCGAATCACCGAGACGGGGAGATGGTGCACAAGGGATATGCGGGTTTCGTCGGACGCAGCCTGAAGGGGAGCTTCCGGCTCGGCGGAGCTTTCCTCTTCGTCTGCCGCACCGGGCGTAAAGAATTTGGAATCCGGCAGGCCACCCGGACCGCGACCGCCGCGACGGCGCCGTCCCCGGCGTCCTCGACCTTTATCTGCGCCACGGTCGTTGTTTCTGTCGCCGCCCCGGTCGGTTGCGGTGCGCTCGGGCCGCCCTTCGCGGCTTTCTGCTGCCGGCGCGACCACCGGGACAGCGGCCAGACTGCTCTCTGCAGTGGCAGATTCCGATGGCTCGGATCCCTGGATGCGCGAGTTTCGTTCGGGTGGTCCGGAGGGGTACCGATCTCCGTTTCCGGAACCCGAGCCCCCACCCTTCTCCATCTTGAGGACTTTTTCTTCCACCGTGCTGACCACGGCGTCATATTCGTCGTTATCTTCGAAAAAGTCTGATACGTAGAGGAAAGCGTCCCGTTCGAGGCCGATGTCAACAAACGCGGACTGCATGCCTGGCAGAACGCGGGTGACGCGTCCCTTATGAATGCTGCCGGCGAGCGAATATTCTTTTTCCCGCTCGTGGAAGATCTCGACCAGCTGGTCGTCTTCAAGAATCGCGACTCTCGTCTCGTGTTTACCTGTAGAGACGATAAGTTCTTTCGACATGTAATTTCTCCCGTTGGGCTCCGTCAAAGAGCTCGGACGCGAGAGAATCCGGACCGAATCGAAGTGCTGCGCCCTGCGTAAGGGCCGTCTGGGCGCCTCCCGATTTCGCGGGCGGCCTTGCTCGACCGAAAACTAAAAAACTCACGCCTGCCGGAGGGTGGAGGATAAAACGACAGCAAAGCTCATTAAGCACTCAACACCCAACATCGGCCGTTTGAGGGAACGTCCCATCGTTCGGCATACGCGTTTCGCGAGGATCATACGAGCCGCTATCTGCGCTCCCCGGTGCTCACGCGCTGCAGAGTCTCCAATGGTTCCCAACTTAAGTCAAATAAATCGTTAGTGCCATGAACCGGACTCCAGAGGCAACTTTGACTCTTCCCATCCGGCCCAATCCCAAATCCAGTAAAATTAAGCTTTAATTCACAAACCGCCGTACCCGGACGCTGTTCACCAGACCCAGCATCAGGAAGGTCGACCAAATGCTCGACCCGCCGTAACTCATCAACGGAAGCGGGATGCCAGTGACAGGCATTCGTCCCACAACCATTCCAACATTTACCAGTATATGAAATAACAGCAGCGATCCGACACCCATGCAAATGTACATCCCGGCACGATCCGGAGCCGTTTGAGCGTCCTGCACTACCTGCATGAGCAAAACAAAGTACAAAATCAGAACAAACATGACGCCGATAAAGCCATGTTCCTCCGCAAATGCCGAGAAAATGAAGTCCGTGTGCGGCACCGGCAGAAAACGTAGCTGAGTCTGCGTGCCCTTCGTTACACCTTTACCCCAGGTGCCCCCTGAGCCAACGGCAATTTTGGACTGAATCACCTGATAACCGTTTCCCTGCGGGTCGCGCTCCGGATCGAAAAGACTGACGATACGATTCCTCTGGTAAGTTTCCAGGTGGGAATACGCGAGTGGAATTGTAATCACAACCACGGCCAGAATAGCTATCCAGTATTTCCAGTGCAGTCCGGCAAGGAATACTCCAATCGCCAGAATAGGCACGTAGGTGAGCGCGGTACCCAGATCAGGCTCCCTGGCGATCAGCGCCATAGGCACCAAAATCATACCGGCGAGTTTCAATAAGTCGCGGGTTTCCAGAACCTCCGTTCGCAGCTCAGTGAGAAAACGAGCTACCAGCAGCACGGCCGCGATTTTTGCGAATTCGGAAACCTGCAGGTGTATGCCGGCGGGAAGGGCAATCCAACGGGTGGAACCGAATGCCCGCTTGCCGATCAGCAGCACCGCCACGAGCAGTACTACGGACACAATATACATCGGGTAAACGCGCAGCATCAGTGCGTGGTAGTCCAGGTTCGTTACGACCCACATCAGGAAAATGCCCGCTACAATGTAAATAAGCTGCTTCCACCACGCGCCCTGCCAAACGGTGTCGTGTGTCGCGCTGAAAATCTGCACCACGCCGATTCCGCAGATCGTCATGATGATGAAAAGCATCGCCCAGTCGAAATCTTTGAGGCTGCCTCTCTGGAGCATGCTTATTGAATTGAC
>JAUZEU010000479.1 GCA_030838885.1 Bryobacterales bacterium
GACACCGCGAAGGCCTGTCTCGTAGCTTACCGAAGGTGTTCGGGGCGGCGGCGCTTGTGGAGACTGGGCTCCGGCCGGAGAGGCCAGCAAACAAGAGAGCAGGGCGGCAACGCCCGCGCGATATTCCATCTACTTTTTGGCCCCTTGCCTGCCGGCGCCCGTAGCTGAACCCCCACCATCAGATGACATCTCGGCTTTCACCAACGCTCCTTCTCTGACATCGTCGCCCGGATTGATGACCACAAATTCAGACCCATCCAGACCGGCGAGGATTTCGGTTGCAATGCCGAAGTCCCTGCCCATCGTAACCGGGACCAGATGAATTTTCTTTGAAGCCTGCCCAGGCTCATCGAGCGCGACAGCCACCCGGTTGCCGGCGGCGCCCGCGATAACAGCGTCCCCGGGCACGAGGAAGGGCGGCACGTCACGATGGCTGCGGAACCGAACATTGGCATACATACCAGGGAGGAGTTTTCCATCCCTGTTATTAACCTGCACCTCGACCAGCATAGTGCGCGAATTCGGATCGAGTGAGTTGGAACTGCGAGCCACTTTGCCCATGAATTTGCGGCCGGGATACTCGACCACATTTACTTCGGTCGGCATGCCCACCACGATGCCCGGCGCGTTCGCCTGTGGCACATTTTCGAGGATGCGGACGGTGTCAATCTGGGCAATGCGGTACATCTCACTCCCGTTCGCGCCTGTACCCTGGCCGCCACCATTCGCGGCGATGAGAGAACCCATTTCCACGTTACGGGCTGTGACGATTCCAGTGAATGGCGCGCGGACATTCTTATAATCCTGCAGGGCGAGGACGCGATCGAGGTTGGCCTGCGACTGCCGGACATTCTCTTCCGCGGCGCGGACGTTCGCTTCCTGGGCGGACACAAGTGCTTCGGAGGTTTTGTAGTTGGCCTGCTGGGTATCCGCGTCCTGCAGGGCGACGGCGCCACGCGCGACGAGTTTGACGTAACGTTCGGAGGTGATCTTCGCGAGGTCCCGCTGGGATTGCGTTTGGAGAAGCGATGCCCTGCCCTGCCCTAATTGCTGCTGGGTCTGAGCAAGCACGGCGCGCGCCTGGGCGACCTGCTGGTCCAGTTCAGGAGCTTCGATTTCGGCCAGCAACTGCCCGGCTTTGACGCGATCGCCCATATCGACGTACCGCTTCTTTACATAGCCCGAAGCACGGGCGTAGATGGAGGCTTCGACGAGTGCAGAGATGGAACCCGGGAGCATGACTTCCGAATCCTGGGCGGCACGTCTGACACGGGTAACACTCACGACGGGGAGCGTATATTTCTCTGACGCAGCGAGGGCGTTGGCGGACTCTTCGCGTTGTTTTTTGGGCAGGTATCCGGCGAGGCCCACGGCGACAACGATTGCCACGAGAAGGAACAGAACCAGAACGATCTTACCGGGCGAAATGTGATGTGAAGGCTGACTCATTTAGTTAGGGCGTGCTCCTGATAGGACGGCATCACCAGTTCTTCATGAGCTTCGAGCTCGATCTGTTCATCCTGATTCACGGGCGGCTTCCGGCGAAGGAAGCTGTAAACGATCGGGACGAAGAAGAGGGTGCTGAAAGTCGCGAGAAGCAGACCGCCGATGACGGCGCGGCCGAGAGGAGCGTTTTGTTCGCCGCCCTCGCCCAGACCGAGGGACATGGGAAGCATGCCGATGATCATGGCGATGGCGGTCATCAGGACGGGGCGGATGCGGGTGTAGCCGGCGGAGAGAGCGGCTTCGATTTCGTTCTTGCCTTCATGACGTTCGTCATTGGCGAAGGTGACGAGCAGAATACTGTTCGCGGTGGCGACGCCGATGGCCATGATGGTTCCCATGAGTGAGGGGACGCTGATGGTGGTCTGGGTGGCGAAGAGCATCCAGAGGATGCCGGCGAACGCTCCGGGCAGTGCAGTAAGAATGATGAACGGGTCGAGCCAGGACTGAAAGTTGACAACCATCAAAAGGTATACAAGCAGGATCGCAAACACCACACCGAGGCCGAGACGCTGGAAGGAGTTCTTCATGGTGAGAGCCTGGCCGCGCATCACGACGGTGACGCCTTTGGGCAGCTTGAGACCCTGAATGATCTTCTCGATGTCCCCACTGACGCCGCCGAGATCCCGCTGGTCAATGTTGGAATAGATGTCAAAAACCGGCTGCACATTATAGTGGCTCACGACGGAACTGGTGGTGCTGCGTTTCACGCCACTCAACAGGTTGTCGAGCAACTGCGTGTTGCCTCCGCCGGGCGAAGTGATGGGAGTGTGGCGGAGCGCGTCAAGGGAGTCGATTTTGGACTGCGGGGTCTGGACGGCGACGTTGTAGTTAACGCCGTTGACCGGATTGAGCCACTGGTTCGGGGCGGTCTGGCCGCTGGAACTGAGGGAGATGAGCAGGCTGTTGGCTACGTCCCGCTGCGTGAGGCCGGCCTGGTTGGCTTTGGTGCGATCCACCGCCAGTTCGAGCTGCGGGGTGTTGAGCTGCTGGCCGATGCGAACATCGACCGCGCCGGGGACGACGGAGATCTTGCGCTCCAGTTCCGACGCGATTTTATAGCTGGCGCCTGAATCACGCGAGACGACCTGGACGTCGATAGGCGAGGGCAGACCGAAGTTCAGAATCTGGTTTGTAATGTTGGCTGCCTGGAAGAAGAAGGTTTCGGCCGGGAACTCTTTCTTCAGAGCGGCGCGGAGTTCGCGCTGAACGGTTTCGGTGGGCCGGTGATTCTCATTGAGCGAGATAAGGATCTCGCCGTCCGCGGAGGAGATAACGGCGTTATCGCCCCAGGCGAGCGCAAAGGGGGCGTTCGGAAGACCGATGTTGTCCGTAATTGCCGAGACCTGACCTGGACCGGCAGTGCGGCGAATGGTTTCTTCGACGGCAGCAAAGATATTCTCGGTCTCTTCGATGCGGGTGCCTTCGGGAGCGCGCACGTGGAGACGGAGCTGGCCGGAATCAATGTACGGGAAGAAGTCGGTTCCGACGACCATGACGAGACCGAGGGAGAGGACTACGAAGAGGCAGTAGCCCAGAGTCACGCGGGCGCGGTGGTGCAGGCACCATCCGAGCACGCGGCGATAATTCGCGCGCATTTTCTCAAACTGCTTGTTGAAGGCGTGGTGAGTCTGCCAGATGAAGCCTTCGGCATGCTCCAGACCCTCTTCGCCCTGGGCGTAGATCTCGACTTCCGAGCGCAGCATGAAGTGCACCATGGTCGGCACCAGGGTGCGGGTGAGGAAGTAAGACATCATCATCGCGAAGGCGACGGCGAGGGCGAGCGGGGTGAACAGGAACTTCGCGGGCCCGGTGAGCAGCAGCACCGGTATAAATACGATACAGATGGCGAGGGTGGAGACGAAGGAGGGCAGAGCGATCTGCTGGGCTCCATCCAGAATGGCGCGGGTGAGGGGCTTCGCCATGCCCATGTTGCGGTGGACGTTTTCGATTTCAACCGTGGCGTCGTCGACGAGGATGCCGACTGCGAGCGCCATGCCGCCGAGGGTCATGACGTTGATGGTGTAACCGAGCGCCCACAGAATGATGCAGGCGGTGAGGATGGAAAGCGGGATGGAGGTACAGACAATGACCGTGCTGCGCCAGCTGCCGAGGAACAGGAGGATCATGATCGCCGTGAGGGCAGCCGCGATGAGGGCTTCTTTAGCAACGCCGGTAATGGCGGAACGGACGAAGAGGCTCTGGTCGAAAAGCGGTGTGATGGCCAGGCCGGGAGGCATATCCTGCTGGATTTTGGGAAGCGCAGCCTTGACATTGTTCACGATATCGAGGGTGGAGGCCTGGCCGTTTTTCATGACGGTCATGAGGGCGGAGCGGCGGCCGTCCGAGCGGACGATGTTGGCCTGAACGGAGAAGCCGTCCCGGACCTGGGCAACGTCATGCATGTAAACCACATTGCCGCCTGGGGTGACTTTTACGGGAAGGTCATTGACGCCCTGGATAGTGGGCGGGCTGGAGTTCAGACGGACGAAGAATTCGCGGTCGCCCATTTTGGCGGTACCGGCGGGAAGGATCAGGTTCTGGGCGTTGAGGGCGTTGGAAATGTCAGTGGCAGAGAGGCCGTGGGCGTAAAGAGCGTCGGGATCGAGATCGACCATGATCTGGCGCTGCTTACCGCCGAAGGGCGGCGGGATGGTGGAGCCCTGAATGGTGGCAAGCTGGGTCCGGATGAAGTTTTGGCCTAAATCGTACAGTTGCTGCTCGCTGAGACTCTTGCTGCCGAGGCTGAGCTGGAGGATGGGAACGCTGGACGCGTCGTAACGGATTACGCCTGGAGGGAGAATGCCCGGCGGCATAATGCGCAGAATCGGCTGCGTGAGAGCCAGGATCTGGGTGGTGGCGAGGTCGATTTTTACGTTTGGCTGGAAAAAGACTTTGATGACACAGACGCCGTTATAAGTGTTCGATTCGGTGTGCTCGATGTCGTTCACCGCGCTGGACATGGAGCGCTCAAACACAGTTGTAACGCGGCTGGCCATTTCTTCGGGCGCAATGCCGTTGTAGCTCCAGATCACGCTGACGACAGGGATATCGATATAGGGGAAGATATCCTTCTGCATCGAAATGATGGAAATACCTCCCATGATCGCGATCAGGACGGCCATCACGACGAAAGTATATGGGCGACGAAGCGCAAGCTTAACTATCCACAAGGTCTGTAGTCTCCGTTAAATGCCACGTTGAGCGGCGCGCGCAGGGGGCAAGTGCTCACTTGCATATTCAAGTCTATAAGATGCCTCGCTGAGCGTGGGCGTGTCAGGTATATGTTGTGGCGTTCTTCCAGGGGCATTGGTTATGGTTTGGGCGCAGTTGTTGTTTGGTGTTTGTAGAAGCCCGACTTTTGGCGGGTTGCAGGGCAGGGGCGGCCGGGGGTCTGCGTGTCCGAGGGTGGTTCAGGCGGCTTTTTTCATGGTGTTTTGGCGGCGCGTTGCCTGTTCGAGGCGTAGTTCGCGGCGGGCTAAACGGGTGATTTCCTGGCTTGAAAAAGCAAACCCATTTCCAACGGTTGTATCTCCAGGTGTACTTTCACCTGGACAAGTCGGGCATTCGTAAGGGATGCCCTCGCTGATGGCGAGCCTGGCCAGAAGGATTTCTTCGTGGAGGGCTTTGTCGTGGGCGGCTTTGCGTTCGCTCTGGAGTTCTTTCAGCTGCTTTTCGTTTTTCTCGATGTTTCTCCGGATTCTCGTTTCGTAGACGGCGAGCAGCTGGATATTCCTGCCGTCGGCTAACCAGACGCGCGCCTGGCAGGCGGCGGCGTGGCCTTCGGCGCTGTCGACGTCGGTGGCGTCACCGATGGGGCCGGACATGCCGATGGCGAAGATGTTGTTTTCGAGGGCGCGGGCACGGTTGAGTCGC
>JAUZEU010000501.1 GCA_030838885.1 Bryobacterales bacterium
CGGCTGGAGTCGCGGGCGACAGGCGTTCCAGGTTCCTGATCATCTTCACTGACGCAGGGGAAAACGCATCCACTAATGCGTGGTCCAACATCGCCACTGCCATGCTGGGCAAAGACATCGTGATTTACGCGGTTGAGTTTGATTCCGGTTCGCCCGACAGTAACTTCCCCATGCTTTCGAAGGTCGCACTCCAGTCGGGAGGCAAGGTCTACCGGGCCAGGGTTGATAACCTCGAGAGCCTCTACTCCGACATTGCGAACGACATCCGGAGTCACTATCAATTGACGTTCTCAGCCGGCGATGTCGCGAACCCGCGGATCTGGCGGACAATACGCCTTTCGACAAGGCGCCCGGGCGTTACGGTCTTCGCGCGAACCGGATACTGCCCGGAAACGCCTTGCCAGAAGACGGACGGAAGCTTTGCCGGCGGACGGCCGAAAACCTGGAATGAGGTACTGGCGATAAGCCGCGATCCCGGCGTCATCTTCTCTGCCCGGCAACGCCTTCAGGCCGCGAGCTTTGAGTACACGACGGAAACCGAGAAAATCGTCAAAGACCTCGCAAACGATCCTTTGCTGATTGAGAAAGTCTGGAGCTCAGATGGCAAGGGCAGCAGCAAGATGGATTCCCCCCGCTTCATAGCGCGCAAGGCAGGCAACGGGAATCGGGTGGTGGGTATAGACGCCGAGGTCTGCGGAATCACATTGGACCCTGAGACCAGTTCGTTTCAGCAGTCCCGCATAACGAAGGATTCTTCACCGACGCTTCCGGGTGAGCGGAAGTTGACTGTTCTTAATCCCGAGATCCGGATCGCCCGAAGGCCAGGCGAGAAGGAGATGTCCGGCGCCGCCGAGGACGCCTACTTTCAGTCGCAGGCGATCTTTTACCTGAAAGACCCTTCCGGCCGGATCCCGTCCCGCATTCGCGTCCAGTGCAATCGACCGCATTTCCTGATCGGGGACGATCTGGTTCAATTTGCTGTGCAGGCAGTCGAAAGTGGGTTGAAAGCCCGATCCGGGGCGAGTCGGGACTGATTCAGTCTCAATGGCATTGGCTAAGCGATCAGTGCAGTAGCGACTCTGTCCGGGCCTGCGGCACCGTATTGCGTTGCAGACTCCCGTACCGGTCCTGACCAGGTGTTTCCGGCGGGATGGTTGAACAGCACCGACTTCGCTCCCGATTGCTGGAGTGCTGTCGGCTCAACCGAATCTTACGGCAATGGATTGGCGCACGCCAATTTGCCCTAAACAGACCGGGGCGCAAGCGAAAACAGATCACTCGTCAGTCTGTTGGCGCACGCTCGCGACCGCATTTGAAAGTAGCGCGTGCATTGCCGATTCTGGTGACTCTGAAGGAGTTGCGCCGAACATGGGCGAGGCGATTCAATATCCGTGTGTACCGGAGTTATTCGAGTAAGAACCCGCGTGCACATCTGCACATCCGGCCCCTTGCAACCGCGCGTAGGCGGGTCCATACTACAAATCGGCATCTGAGCGGGTCGTTTTCTTATGCCATGACCGCGGGTGCCAGAAAAGGGGTAACTTATGTGTTGGTATTCCGCTGCGCACTCCGGACAGGAATTGTTGAAGGCCGAAGTCGGCCAACGACTCGGTGTTCGCAAAATGCATTCGGGCGCTAACTGGGTGGTGAAAGAAAGCGAGTTGCAAAACAACAGGCCCGCACCAGTATGCCTGTTAGATGGAACCAGGGCTCTGTTCCGTCCCACTGAGACAGAGCAGACCATACTCCAGACCGGCTCGGAGCCGGAAGCTGTATTTCGCATGACGGGCCGGTCGAAGAGGGACGTCTTCGAGTTCCGGGACGGCCGGCAAATCGAGGTTAACCAATTACCCACGGGTCTGATCTTTGATGTGTTACTAGTTCCGGGGCGGGAGCATCTGTCCGGTGTTCTGAACCCGCCGCAGGCCGAGCGCGAAGAGGCTGAAGAATATGAGCCTGTTCTGGCGCGGCTGCGGCACTTGTTTTGAACTCTGTCCCGATCCGCCGCGGCCCGTCTGAACTCCTGACCGGACCATGAATCAGGAGATCACGTTCGCCGGGCTGCGCAACAGCTTTGCGATTCCTCGCGGCGATAGCCCTCGTTCGCCTCAGCCACCGTGGACTACAGTGCTGAGCGCAGCACCGGCGAGATCGGGATTCGGGTAACAAGGCCGGATTTGGCGCGTCGTCCCGGGGCGAAGTCGGCGAGCACGACAGTAACCCGGTTAGTTATCCGTCGGCTTCTGCTCCACGTGATCGATTACAAGAATTGGCATCGGGTGCTTCTGTAGCTTCAACTTCAACCCGAGTTGTCTGTCAAGCGCCTCAACAAGGGTCAGACTGCCATTCGGACCAGCCCCGGCAGCGGCCGCGACGGCAGCCAGCCCTGCCTCTCGGCTGCAACCTCCGCAGCCCTGGAGTAAGTGCGGTGGGGACCAGTTCAGGACAAAGTCCCAAGCCCCTTCGAGTCCGGTCGAATCGATAACAGGGTGAAGAATATAGATGCCACTTATTCGTTGCAGGCTTTCTGCCAGTTGAGCCATCGTGGTGTTCTGACAAATCATCGAGAACAACGATGCGGACGCTGTAGCCTTTCCAGCAGGCGGAGGAGCCCTCCTGCATCCCGCTCGGTTCGACGGATTCGCCCGCTTCAGTTTCGGCCTGTCCGCGACCATAGCATAGACAGATATAGGCTGGTCCTCATTGTGTGTGGCCAGTTTGAACCGGTCTTTTAGCAGGGCGCGAAGCATAAGGTGAAGGGAATTTGTGTCAATCGTCTGACCGGTCTGGTCGGGTGACACCCCGGTACTGCTGGGCTTGGCTGTGATGTCGAAGCGTTCGGCGTCCATCCATTTCGGCGCGCCCACCAGCATTTCGTCGTTATCCCTTACATGCATATCCTGGAAGTCCCATGCAAACTTCACAAGCCTTTCCAACGTGAAACCTCGCAGTTCGATCCGGCCACCCGGCGCGCGTCGGATGCTCGCATCCGATGATTCCCGGCCGCTTAGCCTGATGGCTGCAACCCAGAGAAGCCAACCGACAATCTGCCCGGCGTGTCGCAAAGTCTGCCTCCGATCCCCCTGGAGTTTGAGGCTGCAATGGCGCGGCTCCTCAACGAACCGAATATGGGGCCCCGCTACAACCGCGCTGTGTGGGCAGGTGATTCATCTCCACCACGCCACTTGCTGGCAGTCGCCGTCTATAGAAAGCGCTGCGAATCGGACCTGTCCAATGGAAGGTCAAATGCTCTTCATAGCATCATGCCTGACAATCTTCTGACTCGGCTCGACCAAATCTCTTCCGAGGTCTTACCCGGCAAAATCCGAACGGAGGCACGAGGCGAGAATTATTACGTCTTCGAGATGACCGACGCGGCCGGCACGAGATCTGCTTTGCCACCGATCTGGATTGATCCACGAGGAACCGATCAGCAGATCAGGGACAAATTACGGCGCGAACTCGAACAGGCGCTCCACCCGGAGTCCGGTCCTGATGACTCCTCTGTTCCAAATCTCCAAACCGAGGGAAAACGCGCCTGACGGGCTGGTGACTATGTTGTTTATGAGCCCAATCAGCCGCTCCCTTCAGACATGACGCGAAGCGCCTGTGGGTGGCCCAACCTGGGGCTCCGTAATTGGCACGGATTCGGGACGACTCCTGGAGTTTGATATTCCTCCACTTGGCTGTTATACGTGATCTATCTCAAGCGGGTCCGGGGGACACGGTCTCGCCTACACAACTCTTGCGCCGGCGTGGCTGCGTTACGGCATTACACGGGCCAGCGTGGCCGTTCTGCATGCTGGGTGGGGGCGTGTGCGTTGCCGTCTTGGCACCCTTACTCCGGGAAGATTTCCAACACATGAGCGATTCGAGCACGATGCAGGCCTCAATAGGTTGCCCGGTTCATCATGTCTGAACATAAGCCAGTGTTTCGCCGATCTGCCGCCGCAGGCTCTCTTGATCGGTGAAGTCCGCCAGATGCCGGAGCAACTGGTACGTTCGCCCTGGGAACCTTGCCGTAGGCGCTATACTCTCCGGTTTCTCATATGCATCGCGAATGATCGCAAGCACATTCCGCGTTTCGTCTGCATTGAGAGCGTTGACGCCAATTAGCTTCATGATCAGGTCTGCGGTTTCGTCCCCGCGCCCACCTCTCGACGAGAGCGCGATGGGAGTCCTCATTTGCTCCTGACTGGTGATTAAGTCCTGAAGGACCAACATGTGGTACTCGTCCTGTGTCTGTTTGGTCGAGTCCCCCGGGACCAATCTGCCATCCGGAGTTCGAAAAGAGTCTGACGAGGATGGTGTTGAAAAAGTCTGGCGCCCTTCTGCGGTTTCACAGGTTACCGACGTGTGAATACCCGTGGTTTCCTGAAAACCCTGTCCGCCCGGCAAACAGGGCGGCGCGTTCACCGAGAAGTGAACTGCGGGGCTCGCGACTTTATCCCCGACGGTCCAGACCTCACCCCAGTCCCCGAAACCATTCGTCTCGAACTGCCCCGCCGCAGACCATCTTCCGGTGCTATCAGTCGAGCCAATGATCGGACCCCAATCGGTGCGCCCGGCCCTGGTCGTTCTGACGCTTACTGGCTGGTTGGGCGCCCCGGTAATCGAAATCTCAAAGCGATCGCCGACTTGAAAGTCTCTGCTTACGGGATGGCTCGCGTTGAGGAGACGCACGAGTGGAATTTGAGCTGGCGCCGGAATTACAACCAAATAGCACAATCAAAAGAGTCCGCATAAATTCCTCCGCGCTCACTCTACCTGCACCGAATCGCCGCCGCTTCGCGCCAGTAGTCGGGCAGCGTAGATGTATCTTTCCGGTCAGGGAAAATCTATCGTCATGGTGCCGACCGGTCTCACTACCACTCGAATACCCAGGGACGCAATCAATGGCGGCAGGTTCCATCTACAAGAAAGGCAGTTCCAAAAAGATATCTAGTGCGCGCGTTGCCCCATTCAGCTTCTCGGGGATGAAAAAGGCTGGCGGGAGCGTCATTTATCCCGGCTGGTGCCCCTCCAGGCCCGTTTCACTCCCCGTTTGTCGGCTCCGCCGATGGACGATCACCAAAAATCAACAAATATTTCCAGCCCAATCCCTCAACAACTTACAGCCAAACTCCAACCCTGAAATATCCGTTTCACGCCGCCGCCATGCCAGCGTCGAATCGGGAACTCGATAAACTATGGCCTCATCAGCTCAACTCACCGCCAATCGCGAAAACGCGCAACACTCAACCGGCCCCCGCACCACGGAAGGCCGCAACCGCTCCTCCCAAAACGCCCCCCGCTTCGGCCTGTTCTCCACAAAGAACTGCGTCCAGCCTCACGAAACGGAAGAATACGAAGCCCTCACCAGCGCCCTCTGGAACGACATGCGCCCGAACGGCCCGCTGCAGGAAATGTTTGCCACAGAAGTGATCCGCGCCGCCTGGCGGCTCCGCCGATGCACCGAAGTCGAAGCTGCACTCGCCGAAAAGACCACCGGCGACCCCATGCTCGACCAGGACCTTCTCCGCACCCAGACGGCCGTCGATCGCGCCCGCGCCCAATCCCACGGCATCATTCGCCGCTCTCTCTCGGAAATTCGCCGCCTGCAGGCCGAATCCCCTGCAATACCCGAACCCGCAACCGAAGCTCCCGCAAAACGAACCGAACTAGCCGCGCCATCAACCCACTCATTCGGAGCCGGAAAGCCCTGCTTATCCTCCCAACAGGACCGCAGGCGAACAAGCCTCTGGTCGCGAAATCGGCCGAAATGCCGCGTGCCCCTGCAACTCCGGACACAAATACAAGCGCTGCTGCGGTCGAAACGCCCCCGCCATCCCGTGTCAGGCGGCCTGACCGCCACGATTCAGCGAATGTCTTGTGAAATCACACCCGAACTGCGCCCAAACAGCAAAATGGGTTCGCTTTTTCAACCACCCGATCTAAGCGTAAAGTCCGCGCAGCCGCATCGCCGACGCCACCCGATCCAGCGCCAGCATATAAGCCGCCGTTCGGTTATCCACCCGATGCTTCTCCCCATACGCCGTCACCGCTTCGAAACTCCCCACCATAATCTCTTCCAGCCGCGTATTTACCAGATCCTCGTTCCAGAAGAACCCCTGGCGATCCTGCACCCACTCGAAGTACGACACCGTCACGCCCCCGGCATTCGCCAAAATATCGGGAATCACGAAAATCTTCTTCTCAGCCAGAATTACGTCGGCAATAGCTGTCGTCGGCCCGTTCGCGCCCTCGCACAGAATCCGGCACCGCAGTTTCTCCGCGTTCTCGGAAGTAATCTGGTTCTCGGTCGCAGCCGGTATCAGCACATCGCAGTCCAGGAACATGGCTTCGTTTTTATCGATGTCCTCGCCGCCAACGAAACCTGTGATGAAACCCGTATCCGCCCGGTGCTCCATCAGGGCCTCAATGTCCAGCCCGTGCGGATTGTGCACCGCGCCGTTGTACTCCACAATCGCGATAATCTTAAACCCGCGCGCCGCCATCAGGCGCGCCGCCATGCCGCCCACATTGCCGAAACCCTGAATCACCACCCGGGTCTCTTCCGGCTTCAGCCCGAACTTCTTCAGCGCCTCCAGGGTCACAATCATGCAGCCGCGCCCGGTCGCCTCGCGCCGACCGCGCGACCCGCCCAGCTCCATCGGCTTGCCCGTAACCACCGCAGTGGTCGCATGCCCCACGTGCATCGCGTACGTGTCCATGATCCAGGCCATCACCTGTTCATTAGTATTCACATCGGGCGCCGGAATATCGCGCTCCGGCCCGATCATCTCGATGATCCCCGCCGTATACCGCCGAGTCAGCCGCTCCAGTTCCCGGTTCGACAGGATCGACGGATTGCAGATCACGCCACCCTTCGCGCCTCCGAACGGAATATTCACCACCGCGCACTTCCAGGTCATCCACGATGCCAGCGCGCGCACCTCATCCAGCGATACATCGGGCGCATACCGAATCCCGCCCTTGCCTGGACCACGCGCAATCGAGTGCTGGACCCGGTATCCCGTGAAAACTTCCAGCCGCCCGTCGTCCATCTCCACCGGAATGTTCACCGTGATCTCGCGCGCCGGGCTTTTCAGAACCTTGCGGGTTCCATCGTCCAGCTTCAACTTCTCAGCCGCGTTGTCGAAGCGGACTTCGGCGGCCAGCCACGGGTTCTTCTCGTCTGCAAGGGGCAGCGCGGCAGCAATCATTTATGTTCTCCGTTTGAGCGGGTGAGTACAGCTTCCAGTGCCTTCCGGATCGGAGGGTCGAATTGAGCTTCCACCTCATCGCCCTTCTCCACGCCGAAGCTGAGATTGTAGATTTCCGTCTTCAGCCGGCTCGCCACGAAGTCATGGTTCGCCACCCATTCGCGAAGGTTTGGCTGAATCTGGCGCGCAGCCAGCCACGCCTGAAACTGATCGATGGCTTCCGGCGGCAACTGCCAGCCTGGCGTGATCTTGTGCTCCCGGATGTACTCGCCCGCAAACGTGGTGAAAGAAGCCGTGCCTTCCAGAACGCCTCGCAGCGCCGTCATCTCCACCGGGTACGCCGCGATGTCCGGAACAATGCCGCCACCGCCCGGAACCGCCCGTCCGCTGTCCGTCTTGAAATCGGTTCGTTCATTCGGATGCGCGGCCGTCGCGCCCAGCGCGAAATCCGAAGTTTTGAACGCCTTCTGAATCGAGCGGCCCGAAGGGATGTAGTAGAGCGCGGTCGTCAGCGCCAGTCCCGTGTTCTCAGCCAGCGGGAACACGCTCTGCACCAGCCCTTTGCCGAAGCTCGGCTCGCCCACAATAGTGGCGCGATCGTGATCCTGCAAAGCGCCGGACACTATCTCGGAAGCGCTGGCCGTCTTGCCGTTCACCAACACCGCAATCGGGAAGGTGTAAGGGCTGCTGCCTGCCGGAACGCGCTCAATCTTCTCTGGAACGTTGCGGCCTTTTACCGACAGGATCATCTGTCCCGGCTGCAGGAAGTACGACGCAATCTCAAGCGCCGCATTCATCAGGCCCCCTGGATTGTTACGGAGGTCAAGAACCAGGCCCTTCAGCTTACGGCCGCCGAGCTTTTCAATTCCCTCGCGAATCTGCACCGCGGTCTTCTCTTCAAAGCTGCCCACCCGGATGTAACCGACGCCGGGCTGCAACTCGAACACCCGCTCCACGCTGCTTGCCTGCATCTCTTCGGGGATCAGCGTCAGTTCCGAAATCCTGACGTCGCCAGGATGCCTCACCACCAGTTGCGCCGGCTTCTGCTTCGATTCGTTGAGCAGTTCCACAATCTGATCGAGCTCAAGCCTGTCCAGCCGGTAGTTGTTCACGGCCAGAATCTCGTCCCCCGGCATCATCCCGGCTTTAGCGGAAGGTGTGTTTGCCAGAGTCTGCAAAACCAGCACACGGCCGGGCAGGATGGACACCACAGTGCCAAAGCCCTTCCGCGTCGAACTTTCCATCTGCTTCAGTTGCCCGTACTGATCCGGATCGAAGAACGAGGAGTGTGGATCCAGGTGCCGCAGCATGCCAGGGATCACGCCCTGATAAAACGTCTGATCGACGTTGATCGGGTCGGCGGCGTTCTGCTCCAGGATCCGGTACGCGTCGATAAACCGCTTCATAGCGGCTTCGTCTGTGCTTTTTATAGTGGTTTGCGCATGCCCCACGCCAAGGCCGGTAATCAGTGCGCCGAGGGCGAGAAGGCCCGGTCGTATTTTCATCTGAAGGTGTTTCGTATGTGCCAAAACTTCCGACTTAATTATCACCCAACAGGTTTCAGTTCACTCTGTTCAGCCGAGGTGGCCAGATACCCCACGCACATCAGCGCCAGGAACATCGCCAGCACTTCCGAATCGTTCAGATTGTACTCGAACACCCCGCCCACCATCGTCCCCAGAATGCAGGCGCTGGCGGCCTGTAAAAGGAATCGCGCGTCACTCCGGCCCGGCGGTAAGCGCCCCAGCGCCCGCCTGAAATCCCAAAGTGCCATCAGCATCGCAGCTGTAATGAAAAGCGTCGCCGGAATCCCGCGCTCCGCCGCGTACTGGATGTAGATGTTGTGCAGATGCTGATAAAAACCATCGGGCAGCGGAAGCTTCACATCGGCAGGCAGATAGCGGAAGAAGACCTTCTCCTTTTTGATCTCATCCGGCCCCAGCCCCACAATCGGATTCGCCTTGATCATCTGCCATCCGGTGCGCCAGCAGATGATCCGATGCTGGTTGGAATCGGTCTGTTTCTCGGGGCGGATAATCGATCTTGCCCGTTGCTGAACCGCCGCCGGAGCCACCAGCAGCCCCAGGCCCAGCGCAACAGGCATGGCCATCGCAGCCCATTTCCGCCAGGACCAGAGCAGATAGAACCCTGCCACCACCGCTGCAATCCAGATGGACCGCGTGTTGCTCAGCACCAGCGCCAGGCCCACAGCCAAAGCGCACGGAATCGCCAGCCAGAGCCGCTTCCTCACATCCGGCGCGAACAGCAGGAAGGCGGCCAGCAGCAGCAGCACGAACAACTCCTGCCCGGAGAACGTCATCCAGTGGCTCATAAAGCCGCGAATCCGGTCGGCTATGTAGAAGTGATAGAGATCCTGGTGGGCTGCACGCGCCCCCGCCACATTGCGGGCGAACTGCAGCAGACCTTTGCCTGCGGTGAACGTGCCAACCGCCATCCATCCGAATGTCAGCCACTTCGCGGTACTCAGGTTCCGCACGTTCGAGAACACCACGAGCATCACCAGAAACACCAGCATCTTGCGAACCTGGTCGAGCCCCGCGCCCGGGTCCGGCGAAAGGGCCAGCGCCACCAGTGTCCAAAGCAGGAACAGGCCGAGTGGCGCGGCGATGCGAGGCCAGCGGAGCGGCACGCCGGACAAGAGCAATACGCCCAGCGCAACAGCCAGCAGAATCTGCGACATCGAAATGCCCAGCAGAATCGTCACGGCGGATGCACAGGCCAGCCAAAGGCTCAGCTTTCTGAGATATGGTGGAGGAACCAACGTCTCATAGGATCCCATGTCCCGATTCGTAATCGCCGCGTCTCTGAGCTTCGCCGCCGCAGCCCTGCTGGTCAGCGCGCCCGCCAAGCCCGCTGCTGTGGACCTTTCGCTCACCAGCCTGACCGGCGGGAAAGTTCACCTTCGGGACCTGCGGGGCAAACCGGTGGTCGTGAATTTCTGGGCCACCTGGTGCGGACCGTGCCGCCACGAAATGCCCATGATGGTGGAAGCCGAAAAGCTCTGGTCGCCCAAGGGCGTGGTCTTCATCGGCGCCTCCCTGGACGACAGGAAAACAAAGAAAGACATCGTCCCGTTCGTGAACCAGTTCCACATCAATTTCCCCATCTGGACCGGCGCTACCCTCGACGATCTGGAAAGGCTGCATCTGGGGAACGCCGTACCAGACACAGCCTTCCTCGACGCGGATGGGTTCGTATTTTCGAGGGTCCGCGGCGAAATCCGGCGCGAAGAACTGGACGCCCGCCTTTCCTGGATCACGGGTGACCGCACCGGCCCTGCCCCCGAGCCGCTGGTCACGCACCTCGACCAGTAGTGCTTTTGCATTATTGCGCGCCCTCGCCGGAAAGAATACTGTTTCCTTTATGAAACACGCTCCGTTCGTCGTCGCAGCCGCCTGCATGTTTGCTCAGTTCGCCCATGGCCAGGGCTGCATCATCGCCCGGTCCAACGGTGAAGCCGGCGGACCGGCCAGCGAAGGAGGTTACCTCGCGCCGGGCGAGTTCAGCTTTAACATCGGCTACCGCCACCAGTTTTCCTTCCGCCACTTCGTCGGCTCTGAGGAGCAGAAGCAGCGCATCGCCCTTGGCACGCAGGTAATGAACAAGGTCAACCTGGAAAACATCAGCGTCACGTACCAGGCCACCCGCCGCTTCAGCTTCAGCGCGGATCTGCCGGTGCTCACCGCCAGCCGCCGCTCGAACAATTCCCCTTACAGCACCCTCGCCAAAGGCTTGGGTGACATGGCGTTTATGGCGAATGGCTGGCTCTGGAACCCCGCGGAGAACAAGCGTGGCAACATCCAGTTGGGTGCCGGGCTCGTCATCCCGACCGGCAGGAACAACGTGACCACAACCGTCGATGCCTTCGACGGCAAGGGCCTCCGCCCGGTCCTCGACGACTACTCGATCCAGCCCGGCACCGGCGGCTACGGTATCGTCATGCAGTGGGCGGCTTACAAGAACGTTAAGTCCACCCAGCTCTATTTCAACGGCAACTACCTGGCGACGCCGGACAACACCAACAGCGTGCTGCGCAACACCTCCTCGACAGCCAACCCGAACACGGCTTACAACTCCATCTCCGATCAGTACCTGATACAGACCGGAGTAGCCGCACCGGTCTCAAAGATCCGCGGCCTTACCGTGACTTTCGGACCGCGCATGGAAGGCGTTCCGGCCCGCGACCTCATCGGTAAGAGCCTCGGCTTCCGCCGCCCCGGTTATGCGATCTCGCTTGAGCCCGGCGTCCAGTATTACCGCGGCCGCTCCGTCTTCACCGCAAGCATCGCCCGGGCCATCTATCGCAATCGCACCCGCAGCGTGCCGGACATTCTCAGCGGCGGCCACGGCGATGCCGCCTTTGCCGACTGGGTCTGGCTCGCCAGCTACACCTTCCGCTGGAAGCCCGGCCACGGGAACATGGCCGGAGGACACTCCTGAGCTAATGGGGCGGGGCAGCCGTGGATGACGGAGTCGGCACACCATCCACGGTGCGCGGCTCCATCAGCTCAGACCTTGTTCCATCCGGATCGTACAGATTCATCTGCCGCTTGCGGTTCGTACCCGTACGAATCTCCATGGGCCGCGTGTAGGCGCCCGCCGCCGGCCTGGCCTGTAAAGCTGCCCTCGCCTTCTCGATGTCGGGTACCTCCAGACAGATATGGTGCGCCGTTCCACGATCCGTCTCCGCCGGCAGCTTGTCATACAGCATGAACTCGATATAGGTGTCCCCGTCCGGTACCCGCATGTTCACCCAGTTGAGTTGCTTTCCGTCTCTGCTGCCCCGCCAGAACTCGTTGAAGCCCAGCACTTCGCCGTAAAACTTCATTGCCGGCTCCAGCGATCCCACCAGTATTCCCAGGTGCATCATGCGCTCGGAGACCCGTTCGCCGGACATGTACTTCCCCTTCTCGCGGATGCTCCAGCCCTCCGGCGTGTACTCGACAAACTCCACCGTGTGCCCGTCCGGATCTTTCACGTTGAAGCTCTTGTTCTTAATTCGGGCAACAGTCACCTTCTCCGGCACCTTTACGCCCTTCGAGGCCAGATATACGCGCATTCCCTCGATATCGTCCGTCTCTACGGAAATGTGGTTCAACCGGTCGCTGCCCGGCGTCACCTCGGGAAACAGCTCGACGTACTGGCGATCGTTGACCTTGATGAACGTCATGGAGAGCTTGCCATCCGGGTTATTCAGCGAATACGGCTCCCCGAAACCCAGAAAGTCCTTGTAATAAGCGCGCGCCTTTTCCATATCGTGAACAAACAGCGCAATGTGCGCGATGCCTGTAATGTGAGGCCGCTTAGGCGCATCGGCCCCACGCGAAAGCGGAACGGCGGCAACTGCCAGGCAGATGATGAACGCGGCGATTCTCATATTCGTCGAGCCGAGTCTATCACCGAGCGCTTTGTATTCATCAGAGCTTTGCGGCACGGTGTACGATGGTGGAAGTCTCGAACTGAACGCTGATGAAGCTGCTGACAGCCGTTGATCCACGGAAAATCCCTGCCCATATCGCCATCATCATGGATGGAAACGGCCGCTGGGCCAGGCGGCGTGGCTTACCCCGAATTGCCGGGCACCGCGCCGGAGTTCAAAGAGTCCGGTCGGTCGTGGAAGACTGCTCCCGGCTCGGTGTGCAGGCGTTGACGCTGTACGCTTTCTCCGCTGAGAACTGGAAGAGACCCCGTACGGAAGTGGACATGCTTTGGCGTCTGCTGCGCTTCTACCTGCGCCATGAACTCGACGATCTGCAGCGCAATAACATCCGGCTGCAGTCGAGCGGACGCATCGAAGCGCTGCCACAGCGCGCCTATGAGGAACTCCGCCATGTGGAACGCGCCACCGCACGCAACACCGGCATGCGCCTGAATCTGGCAATCAACTACAGCGCCCGGAACGAACTGGTGGATGCTGTCAATGCCATCGTCGACGAAGCCCGTATCGAAGGCCGTCTGGACGGTTTGGTAGTCGACGAAGAGATGATCTCCCGCCGCCTCTACACCGCCGACCTGCCTGAGCCCGATCTGCTCATCCGGACCTCAGGCGAGATGCGGATCTCGAACTTCCTGCTCTGGCAGATCGCGTACGCGGAGTTGTACGTCACCGATACGCTTTGGCCTGACTTCGACAGCGATGAGCTTGGCCGGGCGATTCTGGATTTTCAGCGCCGCGAGCGCCGCTTTGGCGGCATCTCAGCGGCAGTTCCTGAACCTGCCGAAGTTGCGGGCGTGCCCGAAATGGAAAACGACGAGCTGGAAAATGAGGAGACCGCCGTTTCCTCGCAATGAAGCGCATTCTTACGGCGTTAATCCTCGTCCCTGTTACCACCTACACCGTCCTTTTCGCTCCCTGGCCGATCTTTCTGGCCGTGGTTGCCATCGTTGCCTGTCTCTGCTTCCACGAATACGCGGGGATGACGGGAGCGTTTGCGCCGCTCGGGCTGGTGGCGGGCCTGCTGATCCTCCTGGCTCCGCCTGCCGAAACCACGCTGATCCTGTTGCTGACCGCGCTCGCGGCGCTGTGCCTGCCGCTGGCGGCACCTTCGCTTGACAAAGCCACGGCAACTTCCGGGGCATTGATGCTGGGCATCGTGTACATCTTCGGCGCCTGGAAGACAGCCATTCTGCTCCACGACATTAATACCCCACCCCTGGTGCACCTCACAGCAGGCCGCCACTGGCTGATGTTCGCGCTGGTGGTGAACTGGTTCGGCGACACTGGCGCTTACTACGTGGGGCGCAGATTCGGCAAACGCAAACTGGCGCCCGCCGTCAGCCCTGGCAAAACCTGGGAAGGCGCCATCGCTTCCGTTGTGACGGCCGTGATCTTCGGCGTGATCTATCTGCCGCTCGCCATCACGGGTGTCTCGGTTCTGAAAGCGGGCCTGATCGCCGTCGTGGCGAACATCGCCGGACAGGTGGGAGATCTGGCCGAGTCAGCTGTTAAGCGAAGCTCCGGCGTGAAAGACAGCGGAACGTTGCTGCCGGGCCACGGCGGAATGCTGGATCGCGTGGACAGCTCCCTGTTTACGTTGCCGGTGCTCTATACCCTGGTTAGTTTTCTGCACGCGTGACGACTGTAGTTTGGTTAAACTGAAGGTACCCGCCCCGTCCGCGCCCGGATCAAGTCGATCACATCAAAATCGAGAGACCGACTTATGAGCCCCACGCCTGCACAAGCAGAACATCACGTCCTGACCATCGAGGAAATAGGCAACCTGACGCAGGAAGGCGGCCAGCCTGCCGAAACTCTGATGAACGTTGTCGCGCTGATTGCGAAGCGCTTCGAGACGGATGTCTGCTCCGCTTACCTGCTGGAGCCGGACCGCGCCAACCTCGTGCTCGCCGCTACGGTTGGCCTGCGCCCGCAGGCTATTGGTACTCTCCGCCTCGGCCTGCATGAAGGGCTTGCCGGACTGGTCGCGGAAGAGGTCCGCCCGGTAGCCGTCCATCAGGTCAATACTCATCCAAGGTTCAAGTTTTTCGGTGAAGCCGGCGAGGAAAAGTATCAGTCGTTCCTGGGCGTTCCCGTAATCGATCGAGGCATGTTGCAGGGCGTGCTGGTGGTGCAGACTGTAGAGACGCGGGTCTTTCAGAACGAAGAGATCCGGATGCTGACGGAAGCCGCCATTGAGGTGGCGCCCGTCATCAGTGAGGCCCGCAATCTGGCCCGCTTCATCGCACCCACGCAGGAGCGGCTTTGGGCTCTGGCGAGGAACCTGTGGTGGAGCTGGGATCACGAAACTGCCAGCATTTTCCGCGAGCTTGACCCGGTGCGCTTTCGCGCCCTGAATCACAATCCGATCTCGCTGCTTTCGGAGATGCCGCTCGCAACCATCGAGCGCCGCGCTGGTGAGCTCATGCTGCATAGCCGGATCAACTACGCGTACCGAAGGCTGCAGGAGTATCTAAAGAGCGATGGCACTTGGGCCGCTACTCACGCCGGTGTTTTGCGGCCCCGGCCTGTCGCTTACTTCTCGGCGGAGTTTGGCATTCACGAGTCCGTTCCCATCTATTCGGGCGGTTTGGGCGTACTGGCCGGCGATCACATCAAGAGCGCTTCCGATCTCGATATCCCGCTGGTCGGAATCGGACTGTTCTATGCGCAGGGGTACTTTCGCCAGCGCCTGAACTCCAGCGGCTGGCAGCTCGAAGACTACCTGCCCACCGACGTGAACTCGCTCCCGATGGAGCCGGCCATCGGCGCCAATGGAGCGCCTGTCCACATCCAGATCGATACGCGGCGCGGGGCCATCCGAGCGAAGGTCTGGCGCATGAAAGTGGGCCGTATTGATCTTCTTCTGCTGGACTCCAACGTGGAAGGCAATGCGCCGGAAGATCGCGAACTGACCTCCCAACTCTATGGCGGCGATGGCCGCATCCGGATCCGGCAGGAGTTGCTGCTGGGGGTGGGCGGTGTACGGGCGCTGCGCGCCATGGGCATCACTCCGGGCGTGTTTCACATGAATGAAGGGCACTCCGGCTTCGCGGTGCTGGAGGCGATTCGCGCCCGCATGTTGGACGAAGGGATTAGTTTCGATGAAGCCGTACCGGCCGTCGCCCGAGAGGTGGTGTTCACGACCCACACACCCGTGCCCGCCGGGCATGACCGTTTCCACGGCGACCTGATCGATGAGCATCTGGGACCTCTTCGGGAGGCCCTTGGCATCTCTCACGAACGGCTGATGGAACTGGGCCGCGAACACCACAATAATCACCACGAGTTCTGCATGACGGTGCTGGGGCTCAAACTTTCGCGCCGGGCTAACGCCGTTTCTTGCCTGCACGGGGAAGTTTCGCGCGCCATGTGGACCCATCTATTCCCCGGCCGCAGCGAGGATGCCGTGCCGATCGGGCATATCACAAACGGCGTACACGTTCCGTCCTGGCTTGCCCCTCAGATGTTCCGGCTTTATGACCGGCATCTCGGTTCCGGATGGCACGAGCACTCGGGGGAATCGCGGATTTGGGAGGGCATCGAGAGTATCGACGACGCGGAACTCTGGGAAACGCATTTGAGCCTGAAGGCACGTCTGCTGGATTTCGTTCGCCGTCGCTGTGTAGAACAGGCCGCGCGCCGCGGTGAGCCGGCGGAGACTTTGAACCGCCTTTCGAGAGTATTCAGCCCCGACGCGCTGACCATCGGCTTCGGACGGCGTTTCGCGACGTATAAGCGGGCCAACCTGCTGCTAGCGGACATCGAACGCCTGAGCGCGATGGTCAACGATCCGAAGCGTCCGGTGCAGTTTGTGTTTGCCGGCAAAGCCCACCCGCGTGACGAGCCCGGCAAACGCGTACTGCAGCAGATTGCCGAACTAATGCGCGAGCGGCATTTTTCCGATCACTTCGTTTTTATCGAGGATTACGATATTAACGTCGGACGGCACCTTGTTCAGGGAGTGGATGTGTGGCTCAATAATCCCCGGCGGCCTCTGGAAGCGTCAGGGACCAGCGGACAAAAAGTAGTGCTCAATGGCGGGCTGAATCTAAGCGTACTGGATGGATGGTGGGCGGAGGCTTTTGACGGGCTGAACGGCTTCGCCATCGGGACGGGGGGTACCCATAGCAATATGGATGTGCACGACCAGCGCGATGGCGAAGACCTCTACAGAACGCTGCGCGATGAAGTGATCCCGCTGTATTACCAGCGTGACCGTGACGGGCTGCCGCGAGGCTGGATCAAACGGATGAAGAGGACGATCCGGACACTTGGATGGCGTTTTAATGCAGACCGGATGGTTATGGATTACACGCTGAAGAGCTATGTGCCGGCTGCTGGCGGTACGTCCAGCGATATGAGCCGTTAAACCAGGCCGGCAAGGTATGCGATCAGGAGGATTAGAAGGACTGTTCCCAATCCGATTCCGGCGCCACCGCCCATACCCCAGCGGCTGTGGCCGTAATAACCGCCGCCACCACCAAACAGCAAAATCAAGACGATAATCAGAATAAGCATGTTTTTTTAAGATTCCTTCCTGCAGCCCCGGCCCGGAAGCGATTGTGATCCGGCCCAGGGCTGTCAGGTATGGGACTAAGCGCCAATGACCTTTTCGACTTCGCCAGCCTTTTTCCGGACCTTGCCGTCGATCTTCTCCGCAGTTCCTTTGTCCTGCAAATCGGGATCGTTCGTAAGCTGTCCCGCTTTCTCCTTCACGGCACCTTTGGCTTCATGAAGTTTCCCGGCGATTTGATCTTTTGTGCTTTCTTTCATGGTTACCACTCCTGCAGATGTTTTCAGCAAGTTCGGGACCAAACTACTTCATGTTCAGCGGCCCTTATGCCGTTCGTGCTGGTCGTAAATTGTACCGGCGCCGCCGCCTGCGATTGCTCCGACTGCAGCGCCTTTACCGCCGCCGAGAAGTGCGCCGATGCCCGCTCCAGCCGCGGCTCCTCCACCGATGCGAAGTGCAGAATTCCTCTTGGTATGGGTCCTGCGGCGAACCCGCTGACGCTGCCGAACCACCACGTGTGTTGTTTGCGCATGCCGCTCTCCGGAGCGGTATACAGGTCCCTCGCTGCTGACCGCCGCGGTTGGAATCAGGCTGCCGATTGCAAGTGCCGACACAATGATTGAACGAAAAGTCATAGTAGTGATCCTCTACGGATCCCAAGAGCATGTGTGTGGCCAATTCGTCAGGCCACGATAGTAAACCGGAAGCGCATATCCTCTCCGAACCACTGCACGTAGTTTGTCCCCCAACCATTGTTGAAGAGGCTGAAATGGATTCCCCTGGAGAGATCGGGCTGCGTGTTCGAGAAGTAAATGGGCGATTTTTCGCCGAGCATCACCAGTGCCGCGTCGAGGGTCTGGATTGCGAATTCACCTCGCTCGTCCCGATACTTCAGACCGCTGGACAGGGCATGCATGTGCCGGTTTCCGCCGCTTACGACGTCCGCAGGTGAAACTGGTGCTTCCACTTTCGAGAGGAGCCAGTTCTGCGCGCGGGGTGCATCGGGCTGGAAGGTCAGCCACATCGCTTCGGGTAGGCGGTTGGCGGGCTTTCCTATCCATGTGAAGTTCATATGGACGACCGGTTCCGCTTTGGGAAGCATAAGTTCCAGATACATCTCTGCCGGCCATGCGGTCACGGCTGAACCTGGGGCGGCGCGGTCATCGATCCGCAACCGCGCTACGCAGCGATGCTGGCTTTTCTCTTCGCCCCAGTGGCAACTCACCAGCTTCGTGGTCCATGTCCGGCTTTGCGCTCCGAATGACTCGATGTTCGGTTTGCCGAAGTCTTTGGGAGCCCAATCCGTCTGAACGGTAATGTAGCTGGCGAGGAAACGATCGTAATCGGTCTTTGAAAGAGTTTGGTAGCTGAATGCGGCCAGCGGGTTTTTGATTGACGCCCAGTCCCGGCCATTGGCTTTGTTGCGCAAACCGATCACGGCGCCAGTGGCGGGGTCGAGTTCAAGCGTGAAGTGGGCACCTTCCATCGGCCCGCCAGGATGAGTTCTCAAGAGTGACGTCTCCGGCGGGCTGGCCTTGAGAGCTGCCAGGCGCTGGCCCGCCTCGGTCCGAAGTGCGGAGGGCAGGGTCGCGATTCCGGCATCGATATCGGCGCGCTTTTCCACCCAGCTGCCAGTGACGGTCTTGTACTTCGGGTAGGGCAGCATTTGCGCCAGAGCCTCGGGCGTGTAGTGGTCGAAGTCGAGCCAACTCTTGGTATCGGTGCCCCATGTGTGTTCCGCTGCAAGGGCGAACTTCGCGAGAAAAGCAAGGTCTGTGGAATCGCCGACGCGGAGCTTTCCTTGACCGATCCACTCCTCGCGCAAACGAAGTATCTCGCGGAAGCGAGCCAGCTTTATGGGATCGCTCGCGATCCCATAAATCCATGTGTCGCCGATCTCCTGGGTCAGCACGGGCAGGGAAGGCTTGTGAGGTTCCAGTGCATTCGCAATGTCCGTCAGACTTGCAGCTTGCAGGTGAGCTTTCGGAAAGCGCCGCCGCAGCTCTGCATAGATCGTATGGATCTCTTCGAGACTGTGCGGTCCCCGGTTGTCGTCTGCAACTTCCACCGCAACGGCGAGAGCGGATCCCGGCACGCGCACTACGCCGCCGTACTCCAACCGGTGATACATCATTAGCAGGGACGCTCCCGCCGCATCCTTCCAGACAAACAGCGGAGGCACATCGGGTGGCGTGCTGGCGGAGTTTACGCCGATGTCGAGGAATGTGACGCCACTCGCGGCGAGAGGTCCGATGAGACCGCGTGAATGGCCGGGGACATCGGTCATCTTGGCGCCGGTGGTTTTGCGCCCGAAGCGCCTGTCGAGCGATTTCGAGAAGCCGATCGCACCTGTGATGGCGGAGCGGTTCAACAGCTCGGTTTGCCATGTGAATGGCACTGCGTGCCACGCGATATCCCCGCGTGCAATCGCCTGTTCCATGCGCTTCCGGTCCGACGCGTTTGCCTGTTCCAGGTACTCGTAGAGGAGCCATGAACCGGTGGTCCACACGTAGTGCTCGTCACCGGTTTTCCGCAACGTGTTCGCAATATCGATGGCGTGAGGATAGTGCTGGTCGAAGTACTTCCGCACTACGGCGGCCTGCGTGTCGATGAAGCCGACGTCCAGATGGCATTTGAACATGACGAGAACGCGCTGGACAGCGAGGTCCGGAGCGGGCTTTGTTTTGTCCTCCGGGGCTGCGCCCACGAGCGCAACGCTGCTTCCGACTCCCACCAGGTTCGAAACAAACCGACGACGATTCATCTGCTTAATCTATCGCTATAACCAACGCAAGCGGGAGAGAAGTAAGTGGGCTGCGGGATAATGGGGTTCCAGCC
>JAUZEU010000503.1 GCA_030838885.1 Bryobacterales bacterium
CGCCCGATCCACAGCGGCCTTGTGACCCGCAATCACCACCTGGTCCGGAGAATTCAGGTTGGCAGCAGAAAGCACTTCCCCCTCCGCTGCGTCATTAAGAATTCCGTCGAGTTGCCCGGCCGGAAGCTTCAGGATGGCTGCCATGGCGCCGATTCCCTGCGGAACCGCCTCTTGCATATACTGGCCCCGCTTACGAACCAGGCGCAGCGCATCTGAAAACTGCAGCGACCCCGCGGCGACCAGTGCGGGGTACTCGCCAAGGCTATGACCAGCCACGAAATCGGGATCACCGGTCTCCTTCACCAGTACCGTCCAGGCCGCGATAGCTACGGCCAGCAATGCCGGTTGCTGATTTTCTGTCAGCTTCAACTCTTCCTCGGGCCCTTCAAAACAAAGCTTCGACAGGGGGAAGCCGAGGGCCTCATCAGCTTGCAGAAAACACTCCCGTGCGGCAGGAAAATTCTCTGCGAGCGATTGTCCCATGCCGACGTACTGCGACCCTTGTCCAGGAAATAAAAAGGCGGTATTCATCCGTTCTCTCAATATTATGAGGTCACTCGAAGTAAGATTCAGCGGCGTCGGCGCGGAATCGGAATAAAATTCGACGCGGAGAATAATTTAACGTGCGAACGTAAAGCCGAGACCCGTCGTGTACAGAAGATCATTTGCCTTTCGGCCCAGCGCCGGAGTGCTCAAATACCGGTCGCTTAGCGACACGTTCCAGTTCAGCCATCGCAGCAGTTTCACTGTTGTGCCTGCATCGAAATTGATCCGGTAAACCCCGGTGTTCGTCAGGTCGTTGAACATCCGTGCAGTTTGCGTGACGGCCGCGTTCCTGCCCAGCCTGCGGGTATAATCGTCGCCGAAATAGGCTTCTCCGGACCGCATTGTAGCCTGCGTGCTGAATACGACACGGTTGAAGTCGCCGCCCGCAAGGACGTCCAGAACCGTGCGATCCGTCTGGATGGCATGGAACCCGGCGCCTCCGCCGAGCACGATGCGAAGATCCACGTTCTGGAACTTATCGTATTCATAGTCGTTGAAGGTATTGGTGAACAGGCGTGGGCCAATGTTGTGGTCATAGGCAAACCCGCCACGCGCAGCCTGAGCGGTGGTGGAATTCGTTCCGCTGGAAAGCGCCGTCGCTTTGATCGAACTGAACATAAGAGTCGTCTTGTCTGTCCGGGTAGCTCTCTGCGCATTGAGGCCTGTAGTGAAGGTCAGCGTCCGCGCATTACCCTTACTGCCGGCCCATCCCAGCGTGCCATTTCCGGTCCATAGCTGAGCCCAGCCAGGATGCAGCAGCTTTTCATATCCCCTCTGCTCGTCGGCGTTTCTGATCGCCATAACGTCGGTCGCAGGTACGGTCTCTCTGGCCCCCGAAGCAACCACATCCACCTCACCATTCGCCAAAGCCATACTGCCCAGAACCGTCTTGCCGTCTTTGGTTGCCACGGTCAGAGCGGCGTCCGCGTTGACCGAATCGACCTTGTCCCATGCCATCATGATCAACCCAAGCAGTTCACTCTTCACCACCAGATTGGCCCCGTCTTTTTTGACGATGCTGCCCGTCACGCGGTCTCCGTTCTTCAAAACGATCTGATCGGCGTAGAGCGCCGGGATACAACTGCCGGAAAGGCACAGAAACGATAGCTGCAATAGGCCGGATTTATTCGTCATTCACTTCTATTGGAGCAGGGTCACCCATAATTTTGAAAGTATTCGAGCTCAGTCGTAAGCTGGTCCCCGGCCTCGGGGCCTGATCGTCGCAGCCTTGAGCAGGATAGCCTCGAATTCGTGCACAGGCGGCACGTCTGGCCGTTTTGCAATTGCACGGCAATTACGGAATATTTAATTGAAAGGGAGTTATTCGGCCAATTATCAGGCCCCTTGATCGCTGGCCACACAGAAATAAGGCCGCGGGCAGTTCTATAGTTTGGCGGCTGCCTGCCTGGCTGCTGTGAATGCGCCACTCGCTCCACTCACCTGAATCTCACCCTTCATCGCGGAATCGGAGTCGAGCGTGCCCGTGTAATACAGGGTGTAAGTGGACCCCTGATAGTCCACCGCATAACTAAACCGCACCTTCGGATCGTTCACCTCGCCAGCCAGCTTAAAGTCCGAACTCTGTGACTTACAAGCCCCTTCGAGCTTCGTACCCTCCTGTTTCAGGTCGCATTCCAGCCGAATAGGACTCCCGTTCACATCCCCGTCAAAGCTCCAGTGGCCGGTGAGATCGGCCGCGGCAAGGCGTATCGTGAACAAGCTGAACGCCAAGGCGATCCGTTTTGGTGACATTTCACCCCAGCATACCGGATTTCCTTCGCGCCCCATCGTCTTTCAGCACCGGTTCCGCCCTTCGGCGGGGTTTAACGGCGGACAATCACTTCGCGAAGACTTTCCTTCGTAAGGAAAAACTTCACCGAATCGAACTTCCCGAAAAGCTTCTCGATGTTGCGATTGTTGAAGACCTGGCCGGATGTGCGCATTCCCCGTTCCGCGATCGCTACAGTCTTGCTGTCAGCGATGCGAAAGATATGGGAAGGAACTTCAGTGACCCGTTCGTTCGCAGTCAGGTAGGCCAGCAGGTAAGAACCGGGGCGCATCACCTCGTGGAGTTTGTCCACGGTTGCTGTCAGAAGTGCGGGACCCATGAACTGCAGCGAATCCCAAAGTAGTACGCCGTCGAAGGTGCCCGCCGGATACTCGAAATGAGCTTGCAGGAAGGACTCGATCCGGCCTGGATTCGTTTGCTCGGCGGGATTAGGGCCGAACGAGTCGTCCAGACTGCGCACGATGTCCGCGGAATATACCTTGTGCCCCAGGCTTGTCAGGTAGGTTATGTTCTCCTGACTCGCGCCCGCAAGATCCAGAATCGAGAGACCGATCAGATCGCGGATGTTGAAGAAAAATTGCTCCAGTCCCCGGCTGGCGCGCATGACCGGCGGCGCCGACGACGCAGACTTGCGCAGCGACAGCGACCCCTGAACGGAGCTGCGTGGAGAATGGGCGAGCGGGGCTCTGGAACCGGTATCGTGTTCCCGGCGGAACATAGAGCGCAATTTTTCCGGTATCAAAAGCCCCTCATCACGTTAGTTGGCTGGATTACAGAATGTGAACGCTATCGTTTGAACGCGCCGCCCGCCGGAACCGCTGCTGCCGCGGCGGGAGCAGTCGAACCCGGAACCTGGACCGGAGGCGTCGAAATGACCGGCGCGGCGGCCGGCTTCACTTCCGCTTTCTTGATGTCGATGCTGCCCTTAAACAGGGCTCCATCCTCGATGCTGATGCGGGAAGTAGTGATGTCGCCAACCAGTTTGGCATCCTTCCGGATGTCCACTTTGTCGGTTGCTTCCACGTTTCCCTGAACCTGACCAAGAATCACGACGTCCCGCGCCCGGATGCTGGCCTGAACGCGGCCGTTGGGGCCGATGGTCACCTTATTGTCCTGGGATTCGAGCGTCCCTTCCACGTCACCGTCAACGTAGAGATCTTCTTTGGTAAAGATCTGGCCCACAATTTTAACTGCTTTGCCGATGTTGTTGCGGGAATCGGACTCAGATACTCGATTAGGCGTAGTTGCCACTGGGACAGTCTCCTTCCTGACTTCTGGTATTGCTGTTAAAGACGTTGGTGTTGGTGCTGCTGGTGCCATTGCAGCAGGTGACGGCGGTGCGCTGGCCGGACGCGCCGGGGGATCTTCTCGTTTACTCCAGATGCTCACCTTGAGGCGGCCTCCCAAATATAGAAATTATGATGACTACTATGTATAAATACACGCAGACTACAGTTCTCAGTCTAACCACACCCGGCGAGGGGGCGCAATCCGATTGATATTGGCTGACAGACCCGCAGGGGCGCGGCAACCCTGTTGAACCCGCTCCATTCCTCCAAACACGCAGGTTACTGGAAAAGCCGGGCGATCAAAAATGCTGCGGAAGCCGCGAGACCACCGATCAACGTCGTCTGCCCGGCCCCGCGCAGGATCGGGATTCCGGTAAACCGCGCCTTGATCCCGCCAAAAACCGTCAGCGCCGTCAGGGTGACTGTGACTGACGCCACTAGGGCGGTGGTCAGGTCCGTGAGAAAAAAATAAGGTCCCAGCGGGATCAGCCCGCCTGCTACATAAGAAAGCCCGATCGTGGCGGCACTCCGGACGGCGCGCTTCGGGTCCGGCTCTTCCAGACCAAGCTCGAACTTCATCATGAAATCGATCCAGCGCTTCTCGTCGGAGGTGATGGCGGTGACAATTGGTTCAATCTGCTGGTCGGTAAGACCCCAGCCCTGAAAAACGCGGGTCACCTCAGCCGCCTCTTCGTCCGGAACCTCGCGAGTCTCTTTCACCTCCCGCTGCACCTCGTTGGTCCAGTGCTCGACGTCGGTGCGCGCGGCCAGATAGCCGCCCAGACCCATCGCGATGCAACCGGCGGCAATCTCAGCCAGCCCGGCGAGCACCACAACCTGTGTCCCGACATGCGCGCCGGAGAGGCCGGCCGCAAGGGCAAAAGGGACGGTCAGGCCGTCGGACATGCCGATCACGATATCACGAACAGTTTCGGTGGACTGGAAGTGATGTTCGGTATGAGAAGACACGGCCATAGGAACCAGAATAGCTACCTAAATGCCTGGATTGTTATACTTAGTCATATGCCCGCCCTGTAAACCTACCTCAAACCGAATTATTTCGGCCGCTCCAAGAGAGCCGTCGACCTTCTATAAACAAGGAGAACGACATCAAATGAAGCGCTTTTTGCCATCCGGTCTGATGATTTTCGCTGGAGTCCTTGGTATAGCTGCTACCACGCAGGCTGACCAGGATGTCACCAAAATACGCAAAAAGTTCGACCTGCGGGAAGTTATCCTCCGCAGATTTTTTAAAGATTACCGCGCACCTGTAGAGCCCTATGCCGGTGTTTTTGTGAGAGAGGCAGACACCTATCATCTGGACTGGCGGTTACTTCCCAGCCTTTCCATAATCGAAACAGGAGGCGGCAAGTATGCCCGAAATAATAACCTGTTCGGCTGGGCAAACGGGAAATGGTCATTCGACAGTATCAGTGAAGCTGTCCACCACGTTGCGTATACCCTTTCCAATGGCAAAGCTTATCGGGGAAAAGATCTCGAAGCCAAGCTGTGGACCTATAATCACCGGGCAGAATATAAGACCACGGTTATGAGCATCATGAAGAAAATTTATCCTGGTCCGAACGTGCAAACGAGCGATTAGGCCAGTATTTTTATGGTTTGACAAGGCGAGGCAACGCTCTCTATAGTTGATAGAATCCCAAGCCCTCCCCACGGTCACTGCGACGGTACGGGATCCTGGGGAATCAGGGGAGCGTACAGCCTTGGCAAACACCGACTTGACCGGCGCGGAATCCAGTAATGCGGGCCTAATCGGCGAGGACGCCGTACCAGTGGAATCGACCGCTGGGGGGGTAGATCCGGAAGAATACCAGCACCTGCTGGAGGATTACAGCCACTTGGCACCTCCATCCCGGCACGAAGTGCTGGAGGGCCGGGTCCTCAAGATCTCCGGCTCCGAAGTATTTATCGATGTCGGGTATAAATCCGATGGTGTCGCACCTCTCGCGCAATTTCAGGATCTGAACGGCAATGTGACCGTCCGGGCGGGAGACGTCGTGCAGGTGATGGTTGAAAGTGGCCAGACCTCTGAAGGTTACGTCCACCTTTCTCATGAAAAGGCCTCCCGGGTAAAAATCTGGGACAACCTGGAAAAGGCACTGCAAGAACAGCTGACTTTGTCCGGCCGGGTCTTAGGTCGCGTGAAGGGCGGTTTGTCTGTGGATGTGGGGGTGCGGGCTTTCATGCCCGGCTCGCAGGTCGATGTGCGGCCGATCCGCAACGTGGACCAGTTTATTGGCCAGGATATTCCGGTCAAGATCGTCAAGCTCAATCGCAAGCGCGGCAATGTGGTGGTTTCGAGAAAGCTCGCGGCGCAGGAAGAAGTCGACGCGCGTAAGACGGTCACCCTCGAAAACCTCCATGAAAACTCCATCGTATCCGGTACTGTTAAAAACCTTACAGAATACGGCGCCTTCATTGATTTGGGTGGCATCGACGGTTTGCTGCACGTCACTGATATTTCCTATGGACGGGTAACACATCCTGCCGAAGTGCTGCACGTCGGCGATGAGATCACGGTCCAGGTTCTCAAGTACGATCCCGCCAAAGAACGGGTTTCCCTAGGTATGAAGCAGTTGGCTCCGGACCCTTGGGAAGGTGCGCCGGAGCGATACCCCATCCAGAGCAAAGTCGTAGGACGCGTGGTCAGCGTGACTGACTACGGTGCGTTCGTGGAACTGGAACCCGGCGTGGAAGGGCTGATACACATCAGCGAGATGACGTGGTCGCGTCGCATGAAGCACCCGTCCAAGGTGGTGAAACCGGGCGATACGGTCGAGTCAGTTGTTCTCGAAGTCAATGTCAAGGAGCGCCGCATCTCGCTGGGTTTGAAGCAGTTGGAGGCGAATCCGTGGACTACGGTGGATCAGCGTTACAGCGTTGGGTCCGTTGTGGAAGGCCGGGTCAGGAATATGACCGAATTTGGAGCCTTTATCGAGATCGAAGAGGGCATTGACGGATTGGTCCACATCTCCGATCTGTCCTGGACCAAACGAGTGAAACATCCGAGCGAGATCCTGCGCAAGGGTTCCATCGTGCAAGCCGTCATTCTGTCGATTGACGCGGGTCACAAACGCCTCTCGCTGGGGATCAAGCAGTTGCAGCCGGATGCCTGGGAGACCTGGTTTCAGGGGCACCATGTCAACGACATTGTGCACGGTAAGGTGCTGCGGCTGACAGGCTTTGGAGCGTTCGTGGAACTGGCAGAGGGAGTGGAAGGGCTTTGCCACTTCTCTGAAGTGCCGGGGTGGTCGGGCAGGAAGAGCGAGCCGCCGCCGCTGCATCCGGGCGAAGAGATGGATTTCATGATCATCCGGATGAGCGAAGCGGAGCGGAAGATCGGTTTGAGCCTGAAAGCTCAGGTGGACGCGCAGGAACGGAGCCGTCTGGACGCGTACCAGAAGCGCGCGGCGGCAGTGAGCGCCGGGCTGGAAGACATTCTGCCCCGTAAAGAACAAGCCTGATCCGTCAAACCAGATTGCAAAAGACCGGCATATCGGGGATACTCAAATTTCTCCTAATTGCTTCAAACTGTTATCTTTTGGCACAATCACAAGAGAACCCCGACAGAGGATAAAAGATGACCAAAGCCGATCTGATTGAAGAGGTCTCGCGTGTAGTGGAGATGACCCGGAAGGATTCCGAGGTTATCGTTGAGGCGATCTTCGACAGCATCGTTCGTTCACTTCGTGGCGGCGACAAGATTGAAATTCGTGGTTTCGGCAGTTTCCGGACGCGTCAGCGGCAGTCGAGAGTGGGTCGGAACCCCAAGACCGGCACGCGCGTAGAGGTCCCGGCGAAGAAGATCCCGTATTTCAAACCCAGCAAGGAACTGAAGGACGTGGTCAACGTAGGCGGGCATCCGACCGACAGCGACCTGGCGACGCCGGCGCTTTGATCCTGGG
>JAUZEU010000550.1 GCA_030838885.1 Bryobacterales bacterium
TTGATCACGTCCACAAGCTCCTGCACCGCCGCGGAACTCTTGTGCAGCGCCGCAGTTTCCTCCGCAGTCAGCTTAATCTCGTAAATCTTCTCGATCCCGTTTGCGCCGATCTTGCACGGCACCCCAACATACAGGCCCTTGATGCCGTACTCGCCCTCCAGATAAGCCGCGCAGGGCAGAACTTTCTTTCGGTCGCGCAGAATCGATTCCGCCATCTCCACGGCCGATGCAGCCGGAGCATAGTAAGCGCTGCCGGTCTTCAGCAGCTTCACAATCTCAGCGCCGCCATTACGCGTGCGGTCCACAATTGCATCCAGCCGGTCCTGCGGGATCAGTTCGGTGAGCGGAATCCCGGCCACGTTGCTCAACCGGACCACGGGCACCATCGTGTCGCCATGTCCGCCCAGCACCACTGCCGTCACGTTCTCTACCGATACATTCAGCTCCTGGGCGATAAACGTCCGGAAGCGGGCGGAATCCAGAACACCTGCCATGCCGATCACGCGGTTCCTCGGGAAACCCGACACCATGTAAGCCACCAGCGCCATCGCATCCAGCGGATTGGTGACAACGATGATTACGGCATTGGGCGAGACCGCCACAGCCTTCTCGGTTGCCGCGCGAACTACTTCATAGTTCGCCACCAGCAAATCGTCACGGCTCATACCGGGCTTGCGCGGGAAGCCTGCAGTGATGATGATGACGTCTGAATTCGCGGTCGGAGCGTAATCGTTCGCGCCCGTGATCGAAACGTCGTAACCCTCTACCGGACCCGCCTGCAGCAGGTCAAGGCCCTTGCCCTGAGGAACGCCTTCCGCAACGTCTACCAGAACAATGTCGCCCAGTTCTTTCTTGGCGGCCCAGACGGCGCAGTTTGCACCGACATTTCCGGCGCCGATGACCGTAATTTTGTTTCGCATAAACGACTCAGTATATCGCCCGACCCTGTTCGGCCTGGCTATCCCACCTGAGCGCTTACGCTTCTTTCAGAGGATCCTGCTTGTACTTCGGTTTGCGCTCTGCCTTGGGCGTGATCACCACCGCGGCCTTTACCCGGCCAACCCGTTCACGCGCGATGGCCCTCACCTCTTTCGAAGCGCTGAAAACCTGTTTCTTTCTCTTGGCCATAGCTTAGAAGGACTGGCCGACCAGTGACTCGCTCACCCGCATTGCCAGTTGGTCGAAGGTGACGACTTCGTATATCGAATGATCCGACATAATCTTCGAAACCAGTGCCGCATGCATGGCATGACCCGCACGCTCGGCAATCACGTGCCCCAGCAGCGGTTTGCCTATCAGTGCCAGGTCTCCAATCAGGTCGAGTGCCTTATGCCGGCAACACTCGTCCGAAAACCGCAGACCACCAGGATTCATCACGCCCGTGTCCGTAAAACAGACCGCGTTATCCAGCGTAGCGCCGCGAATGAGCCCCATCTGCCGCAACTGACCCAGCTCACGTTCAAAACCGAAGGTCCTCGCGGGTGACAGTTCCGCCGCGTAGCGCTCCGGCGTCACTTCCATCTCAACTGACTGCTTTCCGATCGGCTGCGGGAAATCGATATCGCAGGTCAGGCGAAAGGAATCGTGCGGCAAAATCGAGATCCGCTTCTTGCCGTCTTCCACTGTGACCGGCTTCCGGATTCGCAGGTAGCGCCGTTTCCGCCGCAGTTGCCGCAGCCCCGCTTCACGCAGCAATTCCACAAACGGCTTCCCGCTCCCGTCCAGGATCGGAACCTCCAGGTTGTCGATCTCCACCGAAACATTGTCGATGCCAAAGCTGTACAACGTGCTCAGCAGATGCTCTGTGGTCGAGATCAAAACGCTCTGGCGGATCAGGCTCGTGGCGTAACTGACGCGCGCCACGTGCTTCCAGCTGGCGGGGATGGGAAAGTACTCGAGGTCGGAACGGCGGAAGACAATACCGGAACCGGCAGGCGCCGGGGTCATCCGCATATTCACCGGCACACCATGGTGTAGACCGGTGCCACGGACTTCTACCGCACGCTGAATCGTAGTTTCGAAACGCACTTCTTTTACTGTACCCAACCAGCGCCGTGAAGTTTGTAAGAGTTTTATATTGAACGATTAAGCCGGATTCGACCGTTGCTCATTTGCCACACTTCGACGCAAATTCACCCCACTGCAACACAGCAAATTCGCTATGATGGGCGGCAGTGCCCGCTTCGAAACCCTTCCTGCCCAAGCTGTTCCTGATCGACAGCTTTGGCTTCATTTTCCGCGCGTATCACGCGCGCGCCCGCACCGGGGCTCCGCCCATGCGCAACGCTGCCGGGCTCTCCACGGAAGCCGTTTTTATCTTCAGCAATATGCTGCGCAAACTGTCGCGCAGCTTCGAGCCGCAGTACATGGCCGCCGTGTTCGAGAGCCTCGGTAAAACGCACCGGGAAACGGAGTACGCAGAATACAAGGCCAACCGCGCGGAAACACCCCCGGACCTGCTGGAGCAGATCCCCTACGTTCGCCGCATCATCGAAGGCCTGCGCATCCCCATTGTCGAGTACGAAGGCTTCGAAGCGGACGACGTCATCGGCACGCTGAGCCGTAAAGCCGCGGAAGCAGGCTGTGAAGTTGTCATCGTATCCAGCGACAAAGATATGCTGCAACTGGTCACGGACCGCGTCTCGATGCTCAATCCGGCCAAGGATGACACCTGGTACGATCCCGCTAAAGTGAAGGAATTCATGGGCGTGGAACCCCGGCAGGTGGCCGATTTGCTGGCCCTTAAAGGCGACGCCATCGACAACATCCCCGGCGCGCCCGGCATCGGCGACAAAGGCGCTAAGGATCTGATCGAGCAGTTTGGCAGTGTTGAGGCCGCCCTGGACCGCGCCGCGGAAGTCACCCGGAAAATGTACCGGGAAAGCCTGCAGAACAACCGGGAGCGGATTATGCTGAGCCGCAAACTGGCGACTATAGATTGCAACGTCCCCGTGCCATTCGAACTGGAAAGCTTCCGGACCCAGCCACCCGACCCGGAACAGCTGAAGCCGCTTTTCCGGGAACTCGAATTCCACTCTCACCTGAAAGAGCTGGGTCCTTCCGAAGACACCCGTCCGAAGGATTTCGCCGCACTCGAAGACGGCACGGCGCTCACCGGCTTCATCAGCTGTATCCCGGACGGCACGCCTCTGTCGATCGCCATCTCGCCGGAACTGGCTGAAATCGGCCTCGCCTGCCGTTCCGGCGAAGCTCGAAGCCTGCCCCTGGCCCGGCTGGAAGAAATCCGCGGCATCCTCGAAAACCCCGATATCCCCAAAGCAGCAGTCGATCTGAAAACACTCAGCCTTTCCCTGCACCGCCAGGGAATTCACCCGGCCGGTTTCGTGGATGATGTGGCTCTCTTCGCCTTCCTGCTCGATTCCGACCCCGGCGGGTGCTCCCTTGAATCCATGGTGGAGCGTCGGCTGGACCTCCGCCCCGGTCCCCGGGCCGATGAGCGCGCCCTCTACGTCCATGAACTGGATGGGCGGCTCAAGCCGGAGGTAATCCGCCGGAATCTCCACCAACTCTATGAGGATGTCGACCTGCCCCTGGCGGGTGTCCTCGCCCGCATGGAACTTACCGGAATCCGGGTGGATCACGCCGAGCTTGGCCGTCTCTCCGCCCTGATGGAGACCGAGATCGCACGCCTGACCATGGACATCCATGCTCTGGCCGGGCGCGAGTTCAATATCGCCTCCCCTCAGCAGGTGGGTCGGGTTTTATTCGAAGAGATGGGCATGCCCGCGCCTTTCGGACGAAGCAAATCCAAACCCATTTCCACTGCCGCCGATGTTCTGGAAGCTCTCGCCGCCGAGCACGAAATCGCCCGTAAGATCCTGGAATACAGACAGTTAACCAAGCTGAAAGGAACCTACGTCGACGCTCTGCCGGAGTTGATCCGGCCCGACACCGGGCGTCTCCACACCAGCTTCAACCAAACCGGCGCCGCGACCGGCCGCCTGTCGTCCTCCAACCCCAACCTGCAGAACATTCCAATAAAAACTGAACTGGGTCGCGAAATCCGCGCCGCCTTCGTTCCCCGCGAGGGCTGGCATCTCGTCGTAGCGGATTACTCCCAGATCGAACTGCGCCTGCTAGCCCACATGTCGCAGGATCCCGTCCTGCTGGACGCCTTCCGGAACGGCGAGGACATTCATACCCGAACTGCAGCCGAGGTAATGGGCGTCCCCCCGATGCTGGTTACAAAGGAGGCCCGGAATAACGCCAAGGCCGTGAATTTTGGCATTGTGTACGGGATCAGTTCGTTCGGCCTCTCGGCCAATCTGGGAATTTCGCGAAAGGAAGCCGATCTCTACATTCGAGCTTACTTCGATCGCTATGCCGGAGTGAAGACGTTTATCGACGAAACCATCGCCCGAACCCGCGAAACCGGCATCGCTCGCACTCTGTTCGGCCGCGAACGCCCCATCCCCGACATGAACAGTCGCAACCCCAGCGCGCGCGGCTTTGCCGAGCGGACTGCGGTAAACTCCCCGATTCAGGGGACCGCAGCCGACCTGATTAAGATTGCCATGATCCGAATCGACAGAGCGCTGGACGGAATGCAAAGCAAACTATTGCTGCAGGTCCATGATGAACTGGTGCTGGAAGCGCCGCCGGAAGAACTGGAGACGTTGAAGGAAGTCGTAAAGCGGGAGATGGAATCGGTTTGCGAACTGCGGGTTCCGCTGGTAGCGGAAGCGGGAAGCGGCGCCAACTGGCGGGACGCCAAATGAAAACGGCGAGACTGGCTTTACACCAGTCTCGCCGAGGGAAACCAAAGTCCGAACTAGCTGCGGGTCTTTTTGCGTAGAAGGCCGAGACCGAGAAGAGCAGAACCCATCAGGGCCATGGTCGCCGGCTCAGGAGTACCGGTGTCGGCTACGAAGTAATCGTACTGCACTGTTGCCGTTCCGGAGTAGCGGGTGACAACGGTCTGGTTTACATCCCCGCTGGCCGAGAAGCCATTGTTAGAATGCCCACTAGAGGTCAAGATAATACTGCCAGGGCCGTTGAAGAGAGACAGAGTCGGAGCATCAGTATACAACACGTCCCCGCTGGCCACTGTGCTGGTCAGGTTCAGAGCAGGATACCCGGTTGAAGTCGTAGTACCGTTTGCAACTAAAGAACCCGTGGTACTAATCTGGGGAAGAACCGTGGTCAAGGTTGTCGATCCGCTCTTCAGGAAGACAGTAACGTCGTTGAAGAAGGTGAAGTTGTTCGCGGAGGCGCTAATATCGGTTACCGTGTAGCCGGTATTTTCGGTGCCGCTCAGTGTAAAGTGGACACTGGTCAAAGTACCCAGCGACGAGTCGAATTTGGCAAACGTCAGATTCGTAAGAGAATCGTTCGTCATCAGGTTTGACACGCTTTGGGTCTGCACGGCTGTCAGGATAGTAGTTGCCATGGCGGATGAAGCAACCAAGGCGGTAAAAGCAGTTGTAGCTAAGATTCTCCGAAAAATTGTCATAAGTTTCCCTTGCGATTCTCGCGATCCCAGAGTGTTAATTACTCCTCCTGCTACTACTGGAGATCTGGAGTAATACTAACAGAACACACCAAGGCGGGCAAGGACTTTCAGACTTTTTGCGAAAATCAGTACTGGTATTACCGAGACAAGCCGGACTCAGCGAGAATCGTTTCACCACTGAGCCCGTCGGGAGGAGAATCAGACACTAAATGAACTGCCGCAGCCGCACGTCGACTTCACTTGCGGATTGTTAAACTTAAATCCTGATCCCTCAAGGTTTTCCACGTAATCAACTTCGGCACCATCGAGGTACAAGAGACTTGCCTGGTCCACGAAAATCTTCAGGCCATCATAGTTATAGGTCTTGTCGAGCATGTTGGGCGTATTCTCGAAGGCCATCGAGTAGCTGAAGCCCGAGCAACCACCGCCAACAACTGAGATTCGTAATCCGGCCGGTTTGGGTTCCTGTGTGTCCAGGATCTCCCGAACCTTTGAGACGGCCGTGTCTGTTATTTTGACCATATTGTTATTTCATTCGCTCCGCAGAAGGTTTCCCCTTCATTATACAGACGCGTTGCTCGTCCGGGCAGATTCACTTGCACGCCATCTTTCCGCAATACGAACGCCGACCCTGCTCCTGATCACTACTACAAAGGTGTAGGCTGTAAAGCATCGGGCCGTCACCACCCGCATCGCACCACGCCCTTTCCATGTAACCGATTGACATTGACAGCCGTCCGACGAGGTATGGGAACACTGAGCGAGGTCCTTGCACTTCCGGTCTTCGGGAAAAAATCTGCACTCAGGACCAGAGTGGATTACGAGAATACGACAGAAGGCGCTCTGGTCCGCCGTGCCCAGGACGGAGACGAATCGGCATTCCGCGAAATCGTCGAGCGCTACCAGTCCAAGGTTTTTTCCATCATCCACGGCATTGTGCGACAGCGGAACGATGTTGAAGACATCGCCCAGCAGGTGTTCGCCAAGGTTTATTTCTCCATCCGTAATTTCGACTTCCGGAGTTCACTGATCACCTGGATTTACAAAATCACGGTAAACGAGTGCTTCGACTACCTTCGCAAGAAGAAGGTTCGCAAGCTGGTTTACGAAAGTGATATGAGCGAAGACGAGGTTCGCCGGGTGGAGAACAGCGAACCGGTTCTGGAACGGGGCACCCGGGCGGATACGTCCCTTGCCCGCCGCGACTACATTGTCAAGCTGCTGGACCGCGTTTCAGATGAAGAGAAGAACCTTTTGATGCTCAAAGAGGTCGAGGGTTATTCGGTGGAAGAACTGTCCGGAATGTTGAAGATGAACGAAAATACGATTAAGGTTAAGTTGTTCCGTGCACGCCAGAAACTGGTTAAGGCTTCGCAACGTCTCGATAAGTTGCCCGCCAGAGCGTGACGGATCCGCTGCCGCTGGTGGAGAGTATGAGGGCTGTCCGGTTTTCCGGTCAGTATAGTTGAGAATGCAGCACGAAATTCTTGTGGAACAATTCGAAAGCTATCTCGCGGGCAGGGCCTCTCAGGAGTTTCTCAACCACCTTGCAGTTTGTCCGGCCTGCCGAACTGAAATCGCAGCTATGGAGAATATTGCGGAAGCGCTCCGGTCGGCCTTCGACGGAACGCTTCGGAATCCTGCGCCCGAGACCAGCGACGGGATTCAACCCCCTCTGGGCTTTTATAACCGGGTTGCGGGGCATATCATACGTGAGCAGCGCTCAGAAGCATGGGGTCTGTTCTCCCCCGGGTTTGCCTTTTTTCGCCGTATTGCTTTTGCGTCTTTGCTGTTGCTGGCCGGTCTCGGGACTTTCCTGGTTACGAAAGAAACCTCTGACGGAGGGGCAGACGCGGCTTACATCATGGCGCAACACGATGCTTCAAGTGTTCACTCGGAGAGTTCCGACCGCGACCGTTTACTCGTCACTCTGGCCACTTACCGGCAGTAGTGATTCATAGCACCATGCCATCAGCTACCCTGCCCCGCCCCGCTGAACGTGTTGCAATTCTCTCGCTGATCCTTGTTTTTCTTTGCGGCGGGGTGGCTGGTGCGATGGCCATGAGCTACTGGCACCACAAGTATGGTCATGGGAACTCTGTGAGCGCGACGCGGATGAGCATGTCCGTTCAGGAATGGCGGCAAAAACTGGACCTCTCCGAGGAGCAGACCCGACAGCTTACATCCATTCTCGACGATTTTTCGCGATACTACGACGACGTTCTGTCCGATGGAAACAGCCGCGTCATGCAAATCCTGAACAGGGAGCAGAA
>JAUZEU010000574.1 GCA_030838885.1 Bryobacterales bacterium
TGTGAGGGGGAATCAAAACGTGGACGAAGCCTTCGGTTGGGCAGATGCATCACCTTCGCCTACATACGGGATTACGTCGTCTTATCTGGTCTCCCTCTCCGACACCCATAATTTCGGACCAAACTGGCTGAACGAACTTCGCGGCGGTTTCTTCGATCTGAACAATTCCCGACTTAGCCAATATCACGATTTTACGAACTCCAGCCTCGGTATTTACAACCCCCTCGAAGTAGCTTTCGGCGGCTTTGCGGCCGACTTGCCGACGATCGACATCAACACTCAGCGAAGCTCGGGAGGGATCGGAAACGCCTGGAATTTTTACGACCGGCAGCGAGTGATCGACATCACAGATACTGTCTCTCACTCCCGGCGTTTCCACACGCTTCAGTTTGGCTTTGAATTTCGCCGGCCGACAATTCGAAGCGATTACCAGTCGCGCACCAATGGCGATCTGGACTACGATAACTGGGCTCTTTTCTTCGTCGGGAAGGGGGCAGTGGGTGGAGGTTCCGATCTGGACCAGGGGGACACACGACGCCATTTCAAGATGCGGGACTACATGACCTTTATCCAGGATGACTGGAAAGTTCGTAAGGGATTCACGGTGAATCTGGGGCTGCGCTACGAGTTCTTTGGAAATCCGAGCGACACTGAAGGTCGTATTGGTAACTACTACCTGCCGGCGATTGCGGCCAGACTAGGCGTCGAGCCGGGTTTTTACGTTCCGGCCAACAGCGCCATCTTTAAACCGGGCTTCACTCCTTTTCAGCTTGGACTCCTTATCGCGCCCAGCGTAGACCTGAATTACAGTCAGGTGCACAAAGCTCTGACGGATTCCACCCTTCAGGACGACCGCAACAACTTCGCTCCCAGGATTGGGTTTGCGTGGCAACCCCAGAATCTTAAAACGCTGGTCGTCCGTGGCGGGTACGGAGTTTTCTTCGAGAGGCCCTCCGGATCGTACATCGTGGATATGCAACATACAGCGCCGTTCTTTGTCTATCAAAACGTTCCTGCGCCGCCGAACAACTCTCATCCGTACCCATCGCTGAACATTAACCCGTTCCAGATTCCACTCGACGTTCAGATTGTGAGGAATGCAAATGGCGCCCCGAGCTTTGTGCGTGGTGATGGTACGCCCTTTCCGAGCACCGAGCCTTTCAGCGCCAAAAGCAATATATTCATCGATCCCTTTATCCGAACGCCCTATTCGCAGCAGTGGAGCCTCGGAGTGCAGTTCGAGCCTGTCTCCGGAAACATAGTCGATCTGAAGTATGTTGGATCGGCCGGCGTCGGTCTGATTTCCAAGATCAACCTCGCTCAGCCCCGAGATCCGCGAGTAACTCCTGTAAACGGTTTCACTGATATACGGGACAAGACTGGTGCATTGATCGACCCCAGCTTCTTCGTCGATCCGCAATTTCTGGGTTTGAGCAAGAACGGCGGATTTCAGGAACGCGGCAACTATGGCCACTCAACGTATCATGCCTTTCAGGCAGGGCTAAAGCGTAAATTCGCCCGCGGACTTACCTGGAATGTGGCTTATACCTTCAGCAAAACGTTAGACAACGTCTCGTCTGACAATGGCCTTATTGAACAGGATGCATTCAACAGCCGTAATAACAGAGGTCCCGCCGATTTTGACCGGACACATCGGTTCACCATGACCTTTCTGGGACAGGTACCGACGCTCTGGAAGCGTTCTGCCTTCACTCGTGGATTGACGGGCGGCTGGTCCTTCAGCACCCTGGTTACTTTGCAGTCGGGTTCGCCGTTCGAGCCTCTGGGGAATTCGACTGTGAACGCGCAATTTTCGCAACCCAGCCGTGTCAGGCTGGACTTCGCCCCCGGTATGACGTTGGCCGATGCGGTGAAATCGGGCTCGGTCGAAGATCGCCTGAGCAGTTATTACAACGTTGCCGCTTTCACAAACTCTCTCGACCACTGGGGCAACGCGGGCCGCAACATTCTCCGCGGACCCAGCCAACGCGAGGCCGATGTCGCGATAGCCAGGGAGTTGCAGATGCGGGAACAACTTAGAATGGAGTTCCGCTGGGAGATGTTTAATATCACAAACACGCCCACCTTCGGAAACCCCGCAAGCACGTTTGCCGCGGGAGGTCCTGGTACGGCCGGGCAGATCACGTCCACCATAGGCGGTCCGCGCACGATGCAAGGGTCACTGAGGGTAAAGTTTTGAGGTTGATCAAGATATTGAGCCTTACGTCTGCAGCAGCCTCGGGCTGCCTTGCGCAAACCGAACAAAAGCCGGTCAGGGCGGTAACAGATCCGGGAGTGGTCACCACTCGTCAGGCGATCACTCCCGCCGGTATTCCAACGGTATTCCAGGGTCGCGTCTACGGGGTTGCATTCGGCAAGTTGCCGTCTGAACTCTGGGTGCTTGGGGCCACCCACGTATATAAACTGGATCCCCGGGCAAACCGTGTCCTGGAGGCGACGCCTCATGGGGGCCATCCCGGCTTACAGGGAATCCGGTTCGATCCTCTTCAAAACGGCGTGCTGGTCAGCCTGCTTTCCGGCGCAAAACAAGACGCTCCCGTTCAACTTGGATACTTCGAAGGAGGAAAAAAGACGATCGTTGCAGACGGTCTGGGCACCTTTCTTGCCGGCGCTTTGGCCGTTGCCAAAGATCGGAGTGTGGGCGGCCGACGCCTGGCGGTGGTGCCACTGGTCCACGACAACCGGTTGGCCGTGGTCGATCTGCAAACAAATCGGCTCGTTGGCAAAGTTCCCACCGGCATCGCTCCGTTCGGGGCGGCGTTGAACCGGCAGGGCACGGTTGCGTTCGTCACAAACTGGGGCGGACGCCTCCCTTCCGGGAAAGATCTGACTGCTCCCACCGGATTCGCTCCCGATGCAGATCGCGTTGTGATCGATAAACGGGGGATTGCCAGTTCCGGCTCGGTGACGAGGGTTGATCTCACAACCCTGAGCGCGACTGCAACAATCCCGGTGGGCCTGCATCCAACAGGCATAGCATGGGACGAATCCCGCCAGCGCCTGTATGTAGCCAACGGGAACGAGGATTCTGTCAGCGTCATTGATACCGAGAACAATCAGCCATTAAAAACCATTGCGATCGATCCATTCCAGCAGCACGTTGCCGGGATCGCGCCGACAGCACTGCAGGTTTCTCCTGACGGCCGAACTCTATACGTGGCGTGCGGCGGCATCAATGCTATCGCCGTGATCGATCTCGGTACAAATCGCCTCCTGGGTCTTATCCCGACTGGTTGGTATCCAAATTCTCTCGACTTTTCCCCCGACGGCAAGAAGCTTGCGGATGGCTCGCTGCTCGGCGTCGGTTCCGGCTGGAGAGATGCACCCCAGAAGCGCTTCGTTCATTCGTATCGCGGCGCCGTCAGTCTGATCGACCTTCCCGACTCCGCCCAGCTTGCCAGTTATTCGACTGCCGTGGCCGAAAACAACCGGATGATGCTCGCAGGATCACCCGCCCGCTCCCGCGGCGCCGTTGATTCTTCACAGGCACATGCTACGACCCGGAATATGGCCATTCCCGCTCGTGCCGGAGATCCGACTCCGATTGAACATGTCGTCTATATCATCAAGGAAAACCGAACTTATGATCAGGTATTCGGCGATCTCCCGCAAGGCAACGGCGACCCGTCTCTGGTTATGTTTGGACGGGACGTTACGCCCAATCAACATCGACTCGCGGAGCAATTCGTTGTATTAGACAACTTCTACGCTACCGGGGGGAACAGCGCTGATGGCCATCAGTGGCTAACTCAGGCCAACGAAACGGATTACGCCCTCTGGCCCGGGTATGCTGGCCGGAGCTACCCTTTTGATGGATCTGATCCCCTCGCCTACTCGCAAAACGGATTTCTTTGGGATTCGGCGCTCGCACGTAAGAAAAGCGTCCGCGTGTATGGTGAATTTGCCAACCGAATGAACAAGCCCGGCGCGAAAGAACGCCTGGGCCTTCTGGAGCGTTGGCGCAAGGGTGACGACTTTTCCAGCGAATGGCACGCAGTCGCTTCCATCGCTCCGCTCAACAAAATTCTTGCCACTCAGTATCCCAGTTACTCGACTGCAATTCCGGACGTGATCCGGGCGCAGCTCTTCAACAAAGACCTGCAGGAATGGGAGCGCAGCGGAAGAATGCCGAATCTCACCCTAATCCAGTTGCCATCGAACCACACCAATGGAACTACGCCCGAGGCATCCAGCCCGAAAGCCATGGTTGCGGATAACGACCTTGCGGTCGGAAGAATCGTCGAGGCACTTACGAAGTCCCGGTTCTGGTCAAAGATGGTCATCTTCATCGTTGAAGATGATGCTCAAAACGGTGTCGACCACGTGGACGGACACCGTACAGTGGCCCTCGCTGTCGGTCCGTACATCCGAAGGGGTACGGTGGATTCTACCTTTTATAGTCACCAAAGTATGGTCAAGTCGATCGAGCTGATACTCGGCCTGCCTACGCTTTCCCTTTTCGACCTGATTGCCAACGACATGCGCGCCAGCTTTGCCGATGAGCCCGATCTGACGGGCTACACTGCCGTCGAACCGAAGCAATCGCTGTTTGAACAGAACCCGGCGCTGGCCGGTTTGCGGGGGCCGGCGCTGGCAGCCGCCCGTGCCTCACTTCGCATGCGGTTCGATATTCCCGATGCCGCACCTTCGGAGAAGCTTAACCGTATACTTTGGCACAACACGCGCGGATGGAGCGCGGCATACCCAAAACCGAAACGGTCGGTGTTCGCTCCGCTTTCACTTGACATTGATGACGACGATCGATGAGAAGCAGGAATTTCCGGAGGGCCACGGGTTGAGGAGACCGCGATCTTCGTGCGCAGTCTGCACACAGCGTGGCTGAAGGGCGAGATTCGCCCCACGCATCGGAAACCCTCTCGCCCGACCCGAACCCGGCGGACACTCCTCGATCCGTTTGAAGAGGTGTGGCCCGCGGTTCTGGACCGGCTCCACGCACGCCCGGACCTGATCGTGAAAGCCTGTTCCGGCAATAGCAGGCTGAGAACCCGCGTCGTTTGGTGTCAGCAAGGCGCTTGCGTTCGGCGTTCCGAGTTGGCACGCCGGACAAGTAATCCAAGAAATGCCGCTGGCTTCACCAATCCACTTAGCCGCAATTGTCGGTCTCGCGGAGTTGTGCTTCCGGGTCCCCGAAACGGCTTTCGCGGAGATGATCGCGACGTTTCCTCATCTAGTCGTCTGATCAGACCAACATCTGAACAAAAGTGTCAGGTTTTTGGGAAAAACCCACACAACACCGAAGGCGTGACAGTCGCAATCACGCTTGACCTGTATGACCGTGAATCGGGTCCATCCAAGTGTCCGCGCCGAAACCAACAGTGGATGCTCTCGGCCATTAAGACCGAGTCGCTTAAATCGGGATCTCTCCCGCAGTGCGGATCT
>JAUZEU010000581.1 GCA_030838885.1 Bryobacterales bacterium
ATTCTCTGGAAACAGCTCGATCGCCCGGCGTCCGTACCGGATGACGCCGGCATTGTCATTGAGATCTACACTGGCCGCTGCGGCGGCCTGCCACGCGCTGGCCAGCAGCCAGGACGAAGGAAATCCATCGATAAAACTCAGCGCCAACCGTCTCTTCTCGTTCGCGTCTTTCGCTCCAATGAGGACGGAAAATGCGCCTCGTTCAGCTGCCGATTCGGCGTTATCTAAGGATGGAACCCGCGCTCTCCTGGCCGAAGTTGGCTGAGTCCAGCATTTGGGCCGCCCCTTCCCGTACAGAGATGGCGATGGCAATCAGCACAGCGCTTGCATAACGCGCCGTCACGGCCGGGGCTCCAGTTGATTCAGCAGCCCGCGCATAAAGGAGTCTTCCGGGAAATCGGCAACATACTTCTTCAGCGCCACAGCTGATTTGGCGTAGTCCTTCTGCCGGATATAAGAGAGAACCAGACGCTTTCGGATCTCCTTCGACCATGGATACGCCGCCTGCCCACGCTCTAGGGCGGCCGTAGACTCCGCAGCGAGTGCGGCACGCAGGAACGCATCGCCGAGATCTGAATAGGTGGAAGCCCGCGCGGCACCTTTCTTTTCCGTCTCCACCTTCTCAGCCCGCGACAGGAACGGAACGGCGTCGGAACTGCCACTGTCAAGGGCCGCTCGCCCCAGCACGGCCAGCACCAGCGGATCGTCCGGAAGCTTGCGTGCCGCCTCTTCCAGCGTTGCCAAATAAGACGGATTCAATCGGGAATCGCGGTCCCGAAGTGTCCCCAGGATTTCCAGACGCGTGATCAAAGGCAAGTCCGGGTCTCCCGGTCTGGAATTCAGCACTCTGACTCCCGGAATGCCTCCCGTCGCGGGCAGCGTTCTCGCGAAATCCTGACGGGGCCGCGCGGTGATCCTGTGATCCGTGAGTGCCGAGTGGGCGACAGTACCAACGTCCCTGCGCGGCATGTGACATCCAATGCAGTTGTCCGGTGGGACGGAAGCAAGGCGCTTTGCGGGTGTGAGGCGGCAACTCGATTCCTGATGACACGTCAGGCACTTCGCCCGAAAGTAGGCGGTGGCGCCAGCAGCATCCGGCTGGTCGTGCGGGTCGTGGCACGTCAGACACCCAAGCCTGCCATTGCTGGCTTCGAAGCACCGGCTGATCTGCATCGAATCGTGGTGCTCCAGCAGCGCGGTGTCCTTGACGCGCCCGGCGACTTCTGCGATCGCGACGGTGCGAACCAGCGGCGTGCCGGGCCGGAAGCTGCTGTATTCCTGCCCGGGCAGCAAGGCTCGCACCTGCCCGCCCTGGTGACACATCATGCAGATGTCTTCGGCCAGACGCGAAGGAAGGCGCGCCGGGTTGACGATCGATGTGTCGGGTGATTTGCCCTGACCGCGGGTCCTCTCCTGCACGTGAATCTGCGCCGGGCCATGGCAGTTCTCGCAACCCACAGAGGATTCCGCAAACTCCGGGTTGCTATACATCCCCTCCCTTAACCCTGCGCGTTGTGTGCGCCCCGCGTGGCACACGATACAAGCGTCGCTGATGACCCTGCTGAATCCCTCGTCGGCTGTCTCGTAGCCCGGGGAGAGATCCCACCGGCGCGTCTTTGTGTAATACGACAGCGGCGCCTCGAAGAGATATCCACCACGACGCACGGCAAACGTAATCCCGTTTTCACCGGATCCGATGGCCCAGACCAACTCCTGCGTATTCGTGAAGATCGTTTTCCCCCCGTTCGCTTCAGTCTCGGATTGGAACACGCGGCCGTCTTTCTCAAACACCTCCAGGTGTCGGCTAAGCGCGGGCATTTCCACGCTGGCCGGCAGTGTAAACCCCGAAGCTGCGGCCGGGGTTAACGACCTTCCCATCGGAGTGCGGACGAACTTTTCATAGATTGCCTTGTGACATCCCGCGCATGCTTTTGAACCCGTGTATTCGACGCCGGGAACTGTGTTTCGATACACCGGGAGCGGTTCGGCTGCACCTATGAACCCGGTGTACGTAAGCGACAGAAGAAAACCAGCGGGAGCGCAAACCTTGGGCAATGGAGTTGTCTCTATGCGTTCGATCTTATCTCAGGCTGTTCATTCTAGATTCTGAATCCAGCCTCAGCAGATAATTGTACGAAAACCTACAAGTATCGGAGTTAACGTTTTAGTGCCCCTTGACCCCCGAGAACAGACTACATATACTCGCAATCAATTTCGTCTTTAGGAGTTGGGTGAGTTTCCATGCGATCGAATACAGGCAAACAAATTTTTTGGGGAGTAGCGCTCAGTGCTGTCCTCTTCTGTGCAGAGGCTTCAGCCCAGCTTTCCACTGCCACAGTCACCGGAATAATACACGATTCCACGGGAGGTGTGGTCTCCGCTGGGAAGGTCCTTCTGCGTAACCTGGATACGTCGGTCGAAACGCGCGCCGAATCGAACACATCCGGAAATTATGTCTTCCTGAATATCCTGCCCGGCCGCTATTCACTGGAAGCTTCTTCCCAGGGTTTTCAAACTTCAAAAATTCCGGAACTCAACCTTGCGGTGAACCAGACTGCCACTCTCGACTTCACGCTTCAGGTAGGCGCTATGCAACAGACCGTCACGGTTGAAGCCTCCGGCGAACTGGTTCAGGCGGCCACTTCCGAACTGGGCACAGTCGTCTCGGAAAGACAGGTGGTTGATCTTCCGCTCAACGGCCGCAACTTCACACAGTTGCTCTCCCTCACACCGGGAGTCGCGCCTATCAGCGTTTCGCAAAACTCCGGCGGCTTCGGCAATGTCGCCTCGGGCACGCAGTTCTCGTTCCCGGCAATAAACGGACAGACGAACCGGAGTAATTTCTTTCTGACTGACGGTCTGAATAATCAGGGCGCCTTTTCCAGTACCTATGCAGTGCCCCCGATCATTGATGCCATCGGCGAATTCAAAGTGAACTCGCACAACGATCAGACCGAATTCGGAGGTGTGCTCGGCGGAATCATCAACGTGTCCACAAAGTCGGGTACTAATGATTTGCATGGCTCAGCCTGGGAATTTCTGCGAAACAATGAGTTCAACGCCCGCAACACGTTCCTGGCATCTCCCAGCGTTTTTCGCCAGAACCAGTTCGGCGTTGCCGCCGGAGGCCCGGTGTGGATTCCCAAACTGTACAACGGCAGGAACAAGACATTTTTCTTCGCCGCCTACGAGGGCTTCGAATATACCCGCGCGGCAAACGCATTTAAGCACCTGCCGACCGACGCCGAACTGAGCGGAAATCTCACCGGACAGGCGCAGGCTTTCAATCCATTCACCACGCGCCCTGACCCCGCTAAGCCCGGCGGCTTTATTCGTGATCCTTTTCCCGGCAACATCATTCCGGCGAACCTGATCGATGCCCGCCTGGTGAACTTCTTTAAGTCGATACGCCCCGCACTTTTCAACACCGGCGTAGGCAACAACAACGCCATTGATCCGACGCCCTTTGTGCAGCACCAGAAGGAATATACCGCCCGCATCGATCAGTCTCTTGGAACGAAGGATAACTTCTGGTTCCGCTACAGCGCGATCTATTACGACACCTCCGGCAGCGGCGGTCTGCCAACAATCTCTAAAACAATCACGGATAACCCCGGTCAGAACTTTGGGGCCAGTTGGGTACACGCCTTCAGCCCCACCCTGATTCTGCAGGCGCAATATGGCCGGTCGCATCAGGAAACCAATAGTTCCACCGTCTATCCCAACCTTTCCGCCAGCACCATTCAGGGCCTCGGTTTCGACCAGAACTTCTCCGGAAATTTCATTGGGGGATTCAGCGTACTGCCCTCCATCGGTATTAGCGGATATCAGGGCATCCCTGGAACGTCAAACTCGCTCAACCCGAACGAAACCAACGTTCACCAGTGGAAGGCGAATGTTTCAAAGGTAATAGGAAATCACACCATACGTTTCGGAGGGGAGTTCAGCAGCAGCACGTTTGAATCGCTCTACGCCAACGCGAATTCCACCTATGCCTTCCAGCAAACCGGCGATCCGTCTGCGCCAAACGTGAGCCCCGGCAATGCCATTGCGTCGCTCCTGCTGAATGTGCCGGACAGCGCCGGACGCCGGAACGTGCATGAGACAACGCGCCTGGGTGGGGTGATGGGCTTTTACTTTCAGGATTCCTGGAAGTTCAATCCGAAGCTGACAATTAACATCGGCATGCGGTATGACCGCACCTTCATTCCGCCATACGGCCGTCCGGATACGGTAGGCATTAACGGTGGCATCGAAGCCGGCTCCATCAATTTCAACGACGGCACTTACGTCATTCAGCAGGCAACTCCGGCCTGCAAGGATCGCGGCCACGCTCCCTGTATTCCGGGCGATGGTTCGCTTCCGGCGCATGTCGTGATTTCGCCCAACCGCAAGATTTATCACGACACCACCACCAATTTTGGACCCCGGCTGGGCCTGGCCTATCGCCTGACACCGACGACGGCAGTGCGCGCCGGCTTCGGAATCTTTTACGACAATTGGGCTGCAGTCACTCAAACCTCCCAGAACTACGAAGGTACCTGGCCGGATATCGGCCAGCAACTGGCAAATAACCTGAATGTACCCACTGCGGGGACGCCGATACCCAATGTAAATGGTCAAAATCCGTTCGCCACAGGCGGCGGAGCATTCCCGGCAGCAACGCCGTTTGATCAGGTTCAGTGGTACATGGATCCATACGCCAAAAATCCCTACTCAATGCAGTGGAACTTTGGCGTTGCCAAGCAGTTAAACGAGTCCACGACCATAGGCGTAGATTATGTTGGTTCCGGCAGCCGCCGGCTTGATCTGGGCGGCTATTACAACGTCGCCCTCACTCCTGGCCCCGGTAATCCCACTCTGCGTCAGCCGTACCCGTATATCCACCCCACTTACTACGACCGCAGTTGGGGACGCGGCAACTACAACGCACTGCAGTTCAATCTGAACAAGCGCTTCAACAGGGGCCTTGCTTATCAGGTGTCTTACACCTATTCGAAGTCGATCGACATCGGCTCGTCCGGCTGGTACGGCGTGGAAGGCCAGTCTGTGCAGGATCCGTATCACTTCAATAATGACCGCAGCGTCTCAGGCTTCGATCTGACTCAGGTGCTGACGGTCAACGCTCTTTACGAGCTTCCCTTTGGGACCGGAAAGGCGTTGGCAACGCACAACCGGATCCTGGATTACGTTATTGGCGGGTGGCAGATAAATGCGATCGGCAGTGGCAGGTCGGGTCAGCCGTACAATCTGTCCGTGCCCGGCGACAGTGCCAACACGGGCAACACAGGATATTTGCGCCCCAATCTGGTCGGCAATCCCACGCTCTCAAATCCAACCCGGGATCAGTGGTTTAACCGAGCGGCATTCGCGGCGCCGGCCGCTTACACCTTCGGCAATCTGGGCCGCTATGCGCTGAGAAGCTCCGCGTTTTGGAACGTGGATGCGTCCATATTCCGGGAGTTCCGATTCCTGGAGTCCAGATCGGTCGAGTTCCGCGCAGAGGCTTTCAATCTGCCCAATACAGTCATACTGGGTACTCCAACAGGAAGCCTTCCCGACACGAATTTTGGCAGGATTACGGCAACTGCAAACTCAGAGCGCACTCTGCAACTGGGGTTGAAGATCAAATTCTGACCTTCACCGCGTGTGAGATGATTCGGGCTGTGGGGCCTAAGTACCTGATATTCAATACAGCTTGCCGGCTGGCCTGCTTAGCAGGCGCAGCCGGCTTTCTGTTTGCACAGCCCCCGTCCGGCTGTGCGGTGCCAGCAGGAGCCGTCACTTCAAAAGCTGCTCCATCCTCAGCGGCATGGAATAACGAGGCTGGCGCGTGGCTTGCAAAGCGCGGAAACACTCGGTGCGCCATCAGTCTGTTTGAAGCCGCGTTGCGCGCCGATGCCAGTTCGAAGGACGCGCGCTACAACCTGGGGCTTGCTCTATACGAAGATCGCCAGTTGCAGCGCGCCGCTGCCGAACTGGAACTTGCAGTCAGTCAGATGCCCGATTCGGTGAAGGTGCGTCTGGCGCTGGGAGCGGTAAGGCAGGATCTTGGCAACCTCCAGGGCGCGGAAGCCCAGTTCCGGGCCGCGGTAAAGCTCGATCCGAAACCGGCGGCAGCTTTGCACTATCTGGGCCTGAACCTGAGCGAGCAGGGGCGGTACACTGCCGCGATCACCTCCCTGCGCGAGGCTGCCAGGCTGGAACCGGACGATTTAGGCCATGCCATCGTGCTCGCGGAAGCGCTCTTCGACAACAACGCGCAAACTGAAGCCATTGCGTTGTTGCGGAAGACTGTCGCTTCCCAGCCGCGATCTTCACAGGCCCACGCCAGCCTTGGTACGCTGCTCGCACGCCAGAAGCTTTATGACGAAGCGATTGAATCCTTCGAAAAGGCTCTTGCGCTCGACTCCTCCAACGATCTCGTAAGACTGTCCCTGGCGAAAGCGCTGCTGGGTCTCGACAGGCAGCAGGACGCCCTCGCTTCTCTGAACCAGGTGGTCGCCCGGCGGCCTTCTGACCCGGAAGCCCGCGCGCTGCGAGGCATGGCGTATCGCGGGCTGGCGGATTACGCTAAGGCGGCCGAAGACCTGAAAGTTGCAACCGATCTCAGGCCGGAGCATTATCAGGGCCAATACAACTATGGCTTCGTTCTCGCAAGACTCGACCGCTTCGACGAAGCACGACAGCACCTTGAGAAAGCGCGCCAACTGGAGCCGGATTCCCAGGAAGCACAGTTTCAACTGGCCAATGTGCTGCGCAAACTCGGCCAGACTGATGCCGCGCGCCAGCAGCTCGCCGCATTCGAGCAGCGCAAAAAGCAGGATCAGTTAAGCAATATAGCCGCGATGGCCGCCGGCCGCGCGAACCAGGCCCTCAGCCAGGGTGACGCCCGCAGTGCTGCCGCAGGCTACAGGGAAGCTTTGCAATCCGACCCGGACAACGCGAAGACCTGGTACAACCTGGCGCTGGCCCAGCAGAGACTCAGCGATGGCGCAGGGGCCACTACATCGCTCGAGAAAGCCGTCAGGATCGATCCGGAGTTCGCGGCAGCGCACAACCAGCTTGGGCTGCTTTACATGGCACAGGCGCGGCTGAGCGACGCGGAGCGGGAGTTTGGCGCCGCTACCGGGAAAGATCCCCAGTGCGCCGAGTGTCAGAGCAACCTGGGAGTTCTCTACGGTCAGAAGGGCGATGAGAAACGCGCTGAAACTCTGTTCCGGAAGGCCATCGAGAACAGCCCGGACTACATTCAGGCTCGTGTTAACCTCGCTCTGATTTTCGCGGGGCGCGGTGATTTTGTCCCGGCGCAGAACGAATTGAAACAAGCGCTGGAGAAAGATCCCGATAATTTGAAAGGTCTCACCGCCCTGGGCATGATCCAGGGCCGAACGGGAAATCCCGCTGCCGTTGACACTTTCCGTAAGGTTGTTTTGCTCGACCCGTCATCCGCCGAATCACACCTCAATCTTGGTATTGCCCTCGCCGATCGCCACGAGTCCGACGCGGCTCTCGCCGAGTTCACTGAGGCCGTCCGCCTTTCGCCTCAGTCCGCCGCGCCTCACTTCAACAAAGGGAGACTATTGAGCGATCTTCGACGGTTTGATGAAGCGATTCCCGAACTGCAGCAGTCCTGTCAGCTGGATCCACGCGTCCCAGACTGTCATTACCGGCTCGGCATTGCGGAACGCGAAGCGGGCAACAACGCCTCTGCCGCCGATTCGTTGCGGAAAGCGTTGAAAGTCGATCCACGTAATGCGGAAGCGGCTTATCTGCTGGGGCAAGCTCTGCAAAGCCTCGGGAACAGCACCGAAGCCGCTGAATTCTGGAAAAAATCCCTGAGCATTAATCCGAATAACATGCAGGCCCTCTACAGCCTGATGCGCGCGTACCAGAAGTCCGACCCGAAACTCGCTGCGGAATACAAGTCGAGACTCACGTCTTTGCAGGAACAGAAGGGATCCGTGGAACGGGCGGAGACGCTGAACAATTCCGGCATTACTGCGGCGAGGGCGGGTAATTGGGACAAGGCAATTTCACAGATGCGCGAGGCTATTGAAGTATGCGCCGGGTGCTCTTCCGTTGCGAAATTACGTAAGAACATCGGGCTTACCGAGTGCCAGGCGGGAAGATTTACCGACTGCGAGAAAGACCTCCGCGAAGCGCTGTCAGATCTCCCGGGTGATCCCGAAATCGAGAGGGCACTCAACATCCTGGCAAACATGCGGCGCCAATAGTCAGGGTTCGCGCACCTGCAGAATGCGATCCGCGGAAACATGCTCCAGCCGCTGAATGCGCCCGCTCGGCCACCTGATCTCCACAAGTTTCGCCTCTCGGTGGGAACCCAGTCCGAAGTGTGCGCGTTTATCATTGGAAGAGAGATAACTGGAACCAGCTGTCACCATTGCGTACTGATCTGCCCCTGATTCCGTAACCACCCGGATGCGCGTGCCGATACCGTCCCGGTTGCTGACGGTCCCTGTGGTGGCGACCATCAGCCAGTGATTCCCCGGTACGCCGCCGTTCTCCAGAACGATTGCCGGACCGTTATTTACATTGATGGCCATATCGATCCAGCCATCGTTGTTCAGATCGCCAAAGGCAACGCCGCGCGACGGTGTTTCGACCCGGAGCGCCGGACCAGCGGCCGCAGTCACATCGACAAACTTGCCAGCGCGATTGTGCATGAGAAGTGGCGCCTCCCTATGTCGCAAATTGGGCTGAGTCAGCTGGACGTTGTCCAACACGTGGCCCTGTGCCACAAAGAGATCCTTCCAGCCATCATTGTCGAAATCAATGAATTTGGCTCCCCAGCCGGAGTGCAGCATGCTGGCCGCACCCACGCCCGTGGAATCCGAAACATAGTCGAAGGCGCCCTTTGTATTACGGAAAAGCGCGTACCTTTGCGTGCCGAGAGCATTCACGAAGATGTCGGGCCAGCCGTCGTTGTCGTAGTCCGCAAAATCGGTCCCCATCCCCGCGAAGGTATGTCCGTCAGAGTCGTAGGCCATGCCGGATGCCATCCCGGCCTCTTCGAAGGTGCCGTTCCCTTTGTTGCGGAACAGCTGCTGCGGCATCGAATCGTTGGCGATCAGCACATCCGGCCAGCCGTCGTGGTCGAAATCTTCCATCGCGACGCCCAGGCCCTTTCCCTTGTGCTGCGCAAAGCCCGACGCCTCAGACACATCTCTGAAATACCCGTGCCCCTCGTTGTGGAAGAGCAGGCTTGAGACCGGTTGAAACTGATCGGGATGACAGTACATCCGGCCTCCCGGCTTCCGCAAACCGCAGTAGATATCCATTGCAAAGTCCCATTGGAGATAGCGCGCCACCACCAGATCCGGCAGGCCATCCCTGTCGTAATCGAGAAACATCGCGCCAGTGGACCAGCCGCTTCCACGAACGCCCCCCGCTTCCGTTACATCGGTGAAAGTGCCGTCGCCATTGTTGTGGTACAGAGTGTTGCGGCTAACGCCTGTGACGTATAAATCAGTGTGTCCGTCATTGTCGTAATCACCTGCCGCCACGCCCATGTCAAAGCCCCCGCCCTTGAGACCCGCTTTCTCGGTCACGTCGGCAAACGTGCCGTCCCCGTTATTCCGGTACAAGCGGTTCCAGAAGCGCGGTGCATCCTTTTCAGGTATGTCATTTGGTCCCATAGGATCTTTAAGCGCAGCGCCATTCACGAACAGGATGTCGAGCCACCCGTCGCCGTCGTAATCAAGCATCGCCACGCCTCCGCTCATCGTCTCGACCAGGTACTTGCGGGAGGTGGGGCTGGACTGGTGTATAAAGCCGATGCCCGCACGTTTGGCAGCGTCCGCGAACACCGGAACGGTGGAACGTACCGTCTGCGCGTGAACAAGGAACCAGAACGACGCAAAAGGCAGCACACAGATCCACACACATCGGGGATTTCGCGGCCAGTTCATATCGTCAAGTCCTGTTCGTGTAGGCGGAGGCTCTGTCGCGGCCCAAGAGGAATTATATTTCGAGCCGTTTATACATTGGCATCCGATTTCCCGGCATGCCTGGGGGAGACCCGCCCTTATTATGTAGCACCACCCCTACATTGAGCACCGAGTCACTTACAATACAGCTCAGCCGCAGGCAGCAGGCCGAATCTCCGCTTTGGCACTCGCAGTGCTCCGCACCGGGCACCACCTTGGCCCAAACGGATTCCCCTTTGAACCCGCCCCTCGCGGGATTTCTTAACCAATGGCGTGAGCGCGCCAGAGCCCTGCGTCACCTCCCAACTGTTTTTTCTGTCATTTGGGATGCCGCAGCCCCCCTGGTAGTCTTTGGCCTGATTTTGCGTGCCGTTGCTGCCTGCCTTCCTTTAGCGCTGCTCGCCGTCACCAAAATCATCATCGACAGTGTGGCAGGCATCGCATCAGGTAAGCCGCTCCCCCCTGCGTTTTGGTGGTGGGTAGCCCTTGAGATCGCTATCGCCGTGTCCGGCGCAATTCTGGGCCGCACCAACTGGTACGTAGACACCGTGCTGGCCGACCGGTTCAGTCACTCCCTCAGTCTCCGGGTGATGGCGCACGCCGCTGAACTGAACCTGGAGCAGTATGAAAACGCGGGTTTCCACGACCAACTCGAACGCGCCAGACTCCAGGCCACAGATCGCGCTCCGTTGATCGCGGCGCTCGGCATGCTCATCCAGCAGACATTCACTGCGATCTCGCTCTGCGCCGGTATCGTCTGGTTCTCGCCCTGGCTGCTCGCAATCATGGCATTATGCCTCCTCCCCGCCTTTGCGGGAGAGAGCCATTACGCCTTCCTCGGTTACTCTCTCGCGATGTCGCAAACCCCGACCCGCCGCCGCCTGGACTACCTTCGGTTCCTGGGGGCCAGCAAACAGTCCGCCAAGGAATTGAAGCTCTTTTCGCTTTCGCAATTCTTCACCCATCAATATCGCGAGTTGTCCGACGTCCTGTTTCAGCAGAACCGTCGCTTATGGCGCCGCCGCCTCTTCTCAGGCGCGGCGCTTTCGCTGGTTACCGCCTCGGGCTACTACGGTGCCTACATTTACGTCGTCTACCGGGCGGTCCACGGCGAAATCAGCGTGGGAACCCTCACATTTCTCACCGGAGCCATCGGCGGCGCAAGCTCGGCTCTCCAAAATATCTTTTCAACTTTTTCTAACATCGCCGACCAGACCCTCTTTCTGACCGCCCTCTCCGACTTTTTTCAGGTTCGCCCGGTCCTTCCCATCAGCCCCACGGCGCTTCCGGCGCCCAATCCCATTCGCGATGGATTTCGCTTCGAAAATGTCACCTTTCACTACCCCGGCGCCGAGCGGCCCATCCTCCGCAACTTCAACCTGCACCTTGCTCCAGGGGATCGCGTGGCGCTTGTAGGCGAAAACGGCCAGGGTAAAACAACCCTTATTAAACTCCTGACCCGTCTGTATGACCCTACTTCAGGCCGGATCCTGCTGGACGGAATCGACCTCCGCGAGTACGATCCGCAAAGCCTCTTTGCCCAGTTCAGTGTTCTTTTTCAGGACTTCATGGAATACGACATGGAGGTTCAGGGAAATATCGGAGTGGGCCGGATCGAACTCGCCGGTCCGGAGCGCGATTCCCGCATCGCGATTGCGGCGGACCGGAGCGGCGCGCGCGAAGTAATCGAACGCCTGCCTGGCAAGATGCACCAGATGCTGGGCCGGCGTTTCGAAGGTGGCGTCGACCTGTCGGGCGGCGAATGGCAGAAGGTCGCCCTCGCCCGCGCCTACCTTCGTGATGCCCAGGTTTACGTTCTGGACGAGCCCACGGCTGCCCTTGATGCTCGCTCGGAATTCGAGGTATTTGAAAGATTTGCGGAACTGACAAAAGGCAAAATGGCAGTTCTGATTTCACACCGGTTCTCCACCGTCAAAATGGTGGACCGTATCCTCGTCCTGAAAGATGGCCGTATATTCGAGCAGGGCAGCCATGAACAATTGCTCGCACACGGCGGCCTTTACGCAGCTTTGTTCGAATTACAGGCATCCAGCTACCGCTGAATTCCCGCCAAATATCCATTCGTAACTTCGCGCACGGCGGCATCATTATTGCTCATTTATGGGCAGAACGGGAGAAATTTATCCACCCTTTCAGATTAGGGACAGTATATGAAAATCAACAGAAAAGCTTTACCCCTCTATGTTTCAGGTGCGCTCTTGCTCTGTGTTTCCGCACAGGCTCAGGAAGCGAGTAAGTTTACGTTTAACGCAGGTGTGGGCTTCACCCAAGCCGTAGGACAGTCGGGCCGCCGCCTTGATACGGGACCTTCCCTCCAGCTCGGCGCGGGTGTGAAGATTAAACCTCGCTTTGGCGCGGTCCTTCAGTTTGACTATAACTGGCTGGGTATCAACTCCACCACTTTGAATGCGGCGGGATTCCCGGGCGGCGAAGTACGCACATGGGACTTCACTCTGAACCCCGTCATTCACGTCTGGCCTCACGGTCCGGTTGACGCTTACATCATCGGTGGAGGTGGAATCTATCACCGGACTCAGGAGTTTACGGCACCATCGGCAGCCACCGTTACTGCCTTCGATCCGTTCTTCGGATTCTACGCCGCTGCTATACCTACGACTCAGGTTCTTAGCTCATACAGCGTCATGAAACCGGGTGTCAATTTCGGCGCCGGCGTAGCTTTCGGAACGCGCTGGCACGCAAAGATGTACGCTGAGGCCCGGTATCATCGGGTCTTTCTTGGCAACGACAGGTATACGGACTTCATCCCCGTAACTTTTGGCGTTCGCTGGTAGGTGCAATAGATCACAAAGCAGAGGAATTTTGTAAATGCAAAATCACAATAAAATCTTCCTGATACTTGGCGCAACTATTTGTTTCACGGTCCGTGGCGTGGCGTTCGCGCAGGCCGGTTCCGCGCAAAGCGGTGGCGCGGGCCAGGGTGCTGCTTCCGGTCAGAGCCCGCCTTCGGGTCGGGGAGGAGCTACCCCGCAGACCGGTCATACGGGTCAGGACACGAGTGCAGCGTCAGCCTCAGGCGCGGGTTCGTCTTCGGGTCAAACCCCGAGCGCCAGCGCTGATCAGAAGTTCGCTCAGAACGCCGCTGCGGGCAGCGCCGCCGAAATTGAAATGGGTCACCTCGCGGCGGATAAGGCTGTGAACGACAAGGTAAAACAGTTCGGCCAGAGAATGGTTACCGATCACACGAAAGCCAGTGATGAACTGAAGGCTCTCGCATCGAAGAAGGGTATGGCGCTTTCCGATACTCCCAAGCCTAAAGACAAAGCGATGATCCAAAAGATGTCGAAAATGTCAGGCGCGGCATTCGATAAAGCCTACATGCAGGACATGGTGAAAGATCACCAGAAGGATGTGGCCGAGTTCCAAAAGGAAGCGAACAGCGGTTCAGATCCGGATCTAAAGGCTTGGGCAGGCACCACTCTCCCTATTCTGCAGGAACATCTGAGAATGGCAAAAGAAGCTCTTAGCGCTGTGAACGGCGAAAACAGTGGAGGCACCGGAAATAGTCCAAGCGCTCGTTAGTAACCCATCCCGGGCGAAACGCGTGAGGGCAAAATAAAAGCTCTCACGTGTTTTCGAATTCGAATTAGGTCACCCGATTGCTCTACGACTGCACAATGACAAACGAAACTGAGAAAAGCGATGCTGTTAGCAAGTCGGAGAACCTCTTAGTCACAACCGCCCGAGCAATCGGAAAGGCAGCGGGTACCGTGGCATTGACAGTAGTGCATCACGAGGGCGCGGTGCCCGCAGCCTCCACCCCTGTAACCGCAGTTCAGCAAGTCAAACGTGGAAAGCTGCCGAAACACAATAAGACCCGCCTTCCGCGCCGTCAAAAGAAAGCCTTGGGCAAAGCGCAAGTCGAGGCCTAAGTTCCTCGGCAAAGATGGTTCGATAGCCTCATGCATTTAGGGCCAACTCCGGACAGGAATGGCCCTAAAGCATCTATCATCCAGGTATGGCCGTCTTAGCCCCTCAACAAAGCCAGCACCGCTTGCGGAGCCGAATTCGCCTGCGCCAGTGCCGCAATCGATGCCTGCTGCAGAACCTGCGCCTTGGTGAGGTTCGCCGCTTCGGAAGCCACATCCGCGTCGCGTATACCGGCCTGCGCGGCCGAATAGTTGGTGATCTGAGACTGCGCCAGATTGGCCGCATAGTTCAATTTGTTTACACCCCCGCCGACCTTACCTTGCACAACGCCGAGGCTCGCCACCGCTGTCTGCAAAGACGTGAGCGCCGCAAGCGCATTACCGCTGCTCGAGGCTGAGTTTGAAGCAGCTGTAACCGCCTTCGCCCCGGTTGACCCAAAAACAGCGCCGGTGTCACTACCTACGTTGTACGCCGTCTCGTTGACGCTGAAGCTGTTTGTGCTCTGAAGCGTGATATCCGTCCCGGCCGTCGACTTGACCGCTGTGATCCCGCTTCCCGTCAGAGCTGTATTAATCGTGGTCAGAGTCTGGTCCAGATTGGAAGCATTTGCCGCCGTCAAATTGATGGTCGTGGTTCCACCGGCGTTCTGAATAACAAAGCTTTCCGTCGCCGCACCGGTAAACGCTACGAAAGCACCGCTGCCGCTGGTGATGTTGTAGTTAGCCGAATTAACTGTCGTGCCGGCGGCGGTCACGCCGTTTCCGCCGGAAGCAGCCGCTGCGCTGACCGTGAACGCAGTGGCGCCTCCAAACTGCAGGGTGCCATCGCTTGCAACCGAGGCCGTAATCCCATACGCCTGCAAAGATGTGTTCAGATTATCGATGACCGTGGAGCCACTCAGGCCGCCGGCAGTGCCAGTGAGGGTAGTGGTAATGTCCTGGTTCCCTGTTCCTGTATTGAGATGGAATGTGAAGACCTGGGTAGCGCTCCCGGCAAGGAACGCCGTCGCCGAATTATCGAGCCTTACGGTGTTTCCCGCGATCTTAGAGCCGCCGCCGGCAATACTGCTGGTCGCGATACCCAGCGCTGTTGAGTCCACAGCATGGGTGGAACCGCTCAGGTCCACAGATACCTGCGCATTAGCTACATTGCTGCCGCCCCCGATATATGTGATCAGATTCGTGTTGTAAGTGCCGCCGGTATTCAACTTGATGTTGGACGCCTGGCGGTTGATTTCCGTCAGCAGCCCCTGGTACTCGGTGTTCAGAGTGCCGCGGTCGCCGGTAAATGTGGCCGAAGCCGACTGGGTGGCCAGCGTGCGGAGTCGGTCCAGAATGTTCGATACATTGTTCAGGCCGCCATCGATAATCTGCAGAGCGGCAACGCCGTTGTTGGCGTTCTGCACGCCCTGCGTCAGTTCGGCGGTATCGCCCCGGTACTTGTTCGCGACAGCCAGACCAGCAGCATCGTCTGCTGACGAATTGATACGATAGCCGGAAGATAACCTCTGAATCGTACTGCTCTGAAAGTCTTTGTTTACCCGGACGCTATTCTGCGCCACGAGTGACGCAACGTTGGTTTGAATCGATAACGACATTCTTCGCGTTCCTTGCCGATACGTGCCCGTCATCATGCCGGGTGCCGGTTCTCGCGGATCAGGTCCGCGATGCCGCCTGTATCTGTTCCGGTGTATTGATCGGCATCATCGCGCAAGAACATTAGGCCCCACTCCAACGAACCGCTGTCCAACGCTAAGTTCCCGGAATTTCCACTCTTTCTGCCTTGGGTTTGGCGCAACAGACTGGACCATGTCATCCTATAGGCATCGCGTGCGGGTCTTTGCGTACTTAGAACGCGACTCGAATTCAGCGCTTTGGGACTCATTTTTTGCACGTGCAAGCAGACATCAGCGACGGTATTGCTATGGCCGGATGGGCCATCGATAACCCTTGCTCCACAGTGGATCTCATCCTAAATCCCTCTCTGAACAGGCTCGAAGTCTCCCCGAAAGGCGAAAGTCGGGATCCCGTCGGCAAGCTTCCCGGCGTCGGGCCAGCCACCCTCGGCGACTCTTCTTTTCTGACCACACATCAGGTCCGCTTCCCTTATATATGTGGCGAAATGGCCAACGGCATCGCCAGCGTGGAGATGGTAACCGCCATCGCGAAAGCCGGAATGCTCGGCTTTTTCGGCGCGGCCGGTCTGCCATTGCCCGAAATCGAACATGCCATCGCGGCCCTGAAGCAAAACTGCGGTGACCTCCCCTGGGGCTCCAATCTGATCCACTCCCCGCAGGATCCCGAACTCGAAGAGCGCTCGGTTGATCTCTATCTGCGGGAACGAGTTACCCGCGTTTCGGCTTCTGCTTTCATGGCCCTCCGGCCCAGTATCGTTCGCTATGCGTACACAGGCATAACCGCGGCTCCGGACGGCACTATTACTCGCCGCAACCATGTCTTCGCCAAAATCTCCCGCGTGGAAGTCGCCAGACAATTTCTCTCCCCGGCGCCCGACAATATGCTCGCCTCCCTCGGACAAAAGGGGCTATTGACCCCGGAGGAAATCGATCTCGCCCGGCGACTTCCCGTAGCGGAAGATTTTTCCGTCGAAGCCGACTCCGGCGGCCATACCGATAATCGTCCGCTAACCGTTCTTCTGCCTGCCATCCTCTTACTACGCGATGAGCTAACCAAAAAATACGGCTGGACCCGTCCCATTCGCATCGGCGCCGCCGGTGGAATTGGCACCCCGGCTTCCGTATCCGCCGCCTTCGCCATGGGCGCGGCCTACGTGCTCACCGGCTCCATCAACCAGTCCGCCATCGAAAGCGCCCTCTCGCCCGCCGGCAAAAAGCTTCTCACCCAAGCCAGCGCCACGGATGTCATGATGGCGCCCGCCGCCGATATGTTCGAACTGGGCGTCAAAGTTCAGGTGCTGAAACGGGCGACCTTCTTCGCAGCGCGCGCATCAAAGCTTTACGAGCTCTATATCCGGCACGATTCGCTTGAACAAATCCCCGGCGACACCCTTCGCACCCTCGAACGCGATGTCTTTAAGCAGCCCATCGCGCAGATCTGGGCCGAAACGGAGCGGTTCTTCCGCGCCCGCATGCCCCACGAAATGGAGCGTGCGACTCGTGAGCCCAAGCACCGCATGGCGCTCGTGTTCCGCTGGTATCTCCACTTCTCCAGCCGCTGGGCCATCTCCGGCGAGCCCTCTCGCCAGGTCGATTATCAAATCTGGTGCGGCCCTGCCATGGGCGTCTTCAACCAGTGGGTCGCGGGTACTTTCCTCGAAAAAGCGGAAAACCGAACCGTCGCACAGATTGCTCTCAACCTGATGCACGGCGCAGCCTCCATCACCCGCGCGCACCAGTTGCGGACCCTCGGCGTCCAGCTTCTGGCGGAACATTTTAACTACAAGCCCCGCTATCTGGAAGAGAGTTGGGCTTGAAGAAGCTCTGCTTTAATAGAATCTTTACAAGTGACAAGTATGCCCTCTGAGTTCTCTCCCATCGCTGTCGTAGGCGTCAGCGCTATCTTTCCCGGCTCTACTGATGCCCATGGCTTCTGGCGCGACATACTCGCAGGCAAAGATCTCATCACCGACGTTCCCGAATCCCGCTGGCGCATAGCCGACCACTACGACCCGGATCCCAAAGCTGAAGACAAGACCTACTGTAAACGGGGTTCCTTCCTCGGTGAGATCGATTTCGATCCCATCGAATTCGGTGTCCAGCCCGCGGCCATCAGCGCCACCGATACCTGCCAGTTGCTGGCCCTCATCGCCGCCCGCCAGGTGCTGGATGACGCCATGCGAAACCAGTTCAAAGAGATGGACCGGGAACGCGCCAGCGTCATTTTGGGCGTTACCTCCGGCCAGCAGCTTTTCCTGAATGTCACCTGCCGCCTGCAGCGTGGCGTCTGGCAAAAGGCGCTCCGAGAGTCCGGTGTCGAAGAAGAACAGGCCACCGAAATCTGTGACCGCATTACGAACTCTTACGTGCCGTGGCAGGAAAACACCTTCCCTGGCCTTCTGGGCAATGTGGTCGCCGGCCGCATCGCGAACCGCTTCAACCTGGGCGGTACGAACTGCGTAATCGATGCCGCCTGCGCCAGTTCGCTCTCCGCGCTGGCCATGGCCGTCGATGAACTGCACCTGGGCCACTCGGATCTGGTCATTACCGGCGGGGCCGATACATTCAATGATGCGCCGATGTTCGTAGCGTTCTCCAAAACGCCCGCGCTCTCCCGCACCGGCGATTGCCGTCCGTTTTCAGACAAAGCCGACGGGACTATCCTCGGCGAAGGTGTCGCGCTCTTTGCCCTGCGCCGCCTCGAAGATGCCGAGCGCGATGGCAACCGAATTTATTCCGTCATCCGCGGTCTCGGCAGCTCCTCGGATGGCCGGTCGAAGAGCATTTACGCCCCCGTGCCGGAAGGCCAGGCCAAAGCTCTGCGCCGTTGCTACAAATCGGCTGGATATGGCGCCGAAACCGTTGGCATGGTGGAAGCACACGGCACCGGTACGGTGGCCGGCGATGCCGCTGAATTCGAAGGTCTCCGCCAGGTCTTCACCGAAGCGCAGCATTACCGCGCCGACAGTGACGCCCATCAATGGTGCGCCCTCGGCTCTATCAAGTCCCAGATCGGCCACACTAAAGCTGCAGCCGGTGCCGCGAATCTCTTCAAGGCCGTCTTCGCTCTGCACCACAAAATTCTTCCGCCCACTATCAAGGTGGACCGCCCGAATCCAAAGCTTGCTATTGAAGAGAGCCCGTTTTATCTGAACACCAAGGCTCGGCCATGGCTCCGCCCGGCCGATTTCCCGCGCCGCGCCTCCATCAGTTCGTTTGGCTTTGGCGGTACCAATTTCCACGTGGCGCTTCAGGAGTACGAAGGCTCCGGCGTCAAACCACCGAAACACTGGAATGCGACGGGCGAACTCATCCTGCTTTCTGCAAACACACCCGATGCACTGAACCATAAGTGCCGCGAGCTTTCGACCCAGGCCGGCAAAGAAAACCTGGCCGAACTGGCCCGCGACTCGCAACTGCTCTTTGACGCGACTCAGCCTGAACGCATCGCAATCGTCTGCGATTCTCTCGCCGATCTCCAAAAGAAACTCAAACCCTCGAATCGGGCCATGCCGGGCATCTACTCGGGCTCCGGATCCGGCGTAAAGCCGGGCAGCACCGCGTTCCTTTTCCCAGGTCAGGGCAGCCAGTACACAGGCATGACTGCGGACGTTTCCATGGCTTTTGAAGAAGCCCGGAATGCCTGGGACGGCGCTCCATGGCTGGGCGAAGCCGTTTTCCCCAAATCGGTCTTCACCGAAGAAGCCCGCAAGGCCCAGTCTGCTCTTCTCACCCGTACCGAATGGGCGCAGCCTGCCATCGGCGCGGCAAGCGTTGCGCTGCTCAATATTTTGAACCGCCTCGAAGTCGTTCCCGATTGCGTTGGCGGCCACAGTTTCGGCGAAATCACCGCGCTGTACGCCTCCGGTGGGGCCGATTTCGAGACCATGCTCAACATCGCCCGTAAGCGCGGCGAGCTCATGGCTGAAGCCTCCACCACGCCAGGCGGCATGTTGTCCGTTCGCCACAGCGCGCACCAGATTCGGGAATGGATCTCTGAATGGGGTGTCGACCTTGCCGTGGCCAATCTGAACGGCCCCAGCCAGACCGTGCTTTCGGGTTCTCTGGTCGCCATTGAGGAGGCCGAGGGTCTGCTCAAGCAGCACGGTAATGGCGTGGTTCGTTTGCCGGTTTCCACCGCGTTCCATTCGCCCCTGGTTGCTCCTGCTGCCGGCGCCTTCCGCGAGCATCTGGAAGACTGCGTCATCTCCAACAGCGGGCTCCCGTTTTACGCCAATTTCGATGGCGCGCTTCACCCTGCCGAACCGTCAGCCCTGCGCGACCGTCTTGCCGACCAGGTTTCCAGCTCCGTTCGCTTCCACGAGATGGTGGAGCGGATGTACCAGGACGGCATCAGGACTTTCGTGGAAGTTGGTCCGTCAGCCGTGCTGAGCAGTCTCGTCAGGAGCATCCTGGGTGATCGACCCTACTCCGCCATCGCGCTCGACCGCCAGGGTGCGGACGGCGTTGTCACCCTGTGGCATGGTCTCGGGCAGCTGGCCGTTCTCGGACTTCCAATGAACTGGGCGGCGCTGCGTGCGCAGCATGATATCCAGCCCGAACCGCGCGGGCAAGACAAGAAATTCATAGTCAAGATCAATGGGGGCAATTACGGCCGCCCGTACCCGGCGCCCGATGCGCCGGCCTCGCCCAGGAAGGCAGTAACAAAGCCCGTAGTGAATATCGGAGGACCAAAAGTTTTGCCATCGCCAGTCGCCCGCCCCGTGGCGAAAACCCCAGAGCCAGCCAACGATGGAACGGAGTTATACCGGGTCTTCCAGGAATCGATCTCAGATGCGCATCGCGATTGGCAAGCCAATCTGGCCAAAGGCCATGAAGACTACCTGAAAGCGATGGAGTCCGCGTACTTCGCCGCATTGGGCACCCCTGTATTGCCGGCAGCACCCGCACCGGTTGTTCTCGCACCCGTCGCCGCACCCAGGCCGGTAGTTGTCGCATCTGCCGCCACACCGAAGCCGACAGTTATCACACCCTTGGCAGTCGCCCCGAAGCACGATGTACATGGGACCCTTTGGGCCCTGGTAGCGGAAAAAACCGGCTACCCCGTCGAGATGCTCGAGCCGACTATGGCTTTAGAAGCCGACCTCGGCATCGATTCCATTAAACGAGTAGAAATCTTCGCCGCCGTCCAGGACGCGCTGCCCGGTCTCCCCGAACTCCCGCATTCCGACATAGGCCGCCTCCGCACGTTAGAAGACATCGCCGTCTACCTCCAGGATCATCTGGGACCTGTACCCGTAACCAGTTCGGGACAGGCGGAAACCGGCCGCATCTCGCCCGCAGCCCAACCAACTCCCTCCTTGGATATCCAATCCATCCTCCTGGAAGTAATCGCCGAGAAAACCGGCTACCCGGTAGAAATGCTCGAGCCGACCATGGCGCTCGAGGCCGACCTCGGCATCGACTCCATCAAACGCGTGGAAATCTTTGCGGCCATGAGCGACCGCGTCCCCGGCATGAAAGAACCCGACATGTCTGAACTCGGGCCCCTAAAAACCATCTCGGACGTAGCGAACTATCTGCAGGGGGGAAGCGCACCCACGCCAGCCGCTAAACCGGCACCGAAATCCGCGCCCAAACCAGTCGCAACCGGCCTGCGCCACGCCGTAAAAATCCGGTTAGCCACCGCGACCAACCATTCCATCCTGAACGAAAACATCGGTTCCATCACCATCACCGATGACGGCTTGGGCATCGCCGATGCCCTCAGCGAACTTCTCATTGTCCGGGGCTACGAAGCCGCCGTGTCTGCCGAAGTTCCGGAAGGCGTTCACGCCGTAATCTGCCTCGCCGGTCTCCGTGAATTTCCCAACCGGGCAACAGCTATAACCGCCAACCACGACGCTTTCGAAGTAGCCCGAACAGCAGCCACAAACATCTCCGACAATGGCCTCTTCGTTACCGTACAGGACACCGGCGGACGCTTCGAACCCTCTGACGAAATCCGCGCCTGGGCCGGAGGCCTGAGCGCACTGGCAAAGACTGCCTCGCTCGAATGGCCCAAAGCGGCGGTCAAAGCCATCGATATCGAAGTCGCCGGACGGACCCCGCTCCACGTAGCTCAAGCCATCCTCAACGAACTCCTCCAGGGAGGCCCCGAACTCGAAGTAGGCCTCAACGCGAAGGGTGAACGCGTCACGCTCGAAACCATCTCCGGCCCTGTCACAGGAACTCCGCTCACCCTCGGTCCCGATTCTGTCATTGTCGCCTCTGGTGGCGCACGCGGAGTCACCGCGCAATCTCTGATTCATCTTGCTACGCAAACGCACAGCCGCTTCGTTCTCCTCGGCCGCACTCCGCTGGCTAATGAACCCGCATTCTGCAAAGGCGTCTCCGGCGAAACCGCTCTCCGCCAGGCGTTCGTAACCGATGCTAAATCCCGAGGCGAATCACTAGCCCCGGCTGCCGTTTCATCCAGAGCCGCGCAGGTCATTGCCTCACGTGAAGTCAACGAAGTTCTGAGCGCCTTTAAGAACGCAGGCTCCGAAGCCCGCTACATTGCTCTCGATATCCGCGATCACCAGGCAGTAGCCTCCTCGCTCGAGGAAGTTCGCCGCGCCTGGGGACCCATCGCCGGCATCGTCCACGGTGCAGGCGTCTTAGCCGACAAGCTCATCGCTGAACTCACGCCCGAGCGCTTCGAAGCCGTCTTCTCCACGAAGGTGGAAGGCCTGGAAGCTCTTCTCGACGCCACAACAAAAGACCCGCTGCGCTTCATCGCCCTGTTTTCCTCCGTAGCTGCCCGCAACGGAAATCCCGGTCAGGCCGCCTACGCCATGGCAAACGAAGTCATGAACCGCGTGGCTCATGCCGAAGCTGCGAAGCGCGGCAAAACCCGGGTCAAGAGCCTCAACTGGGGACCCTGGGACGGCGGCATGGTCACGCCCTCACTCCGCAGCCACTTTGAGAAAAACGGCGTCTCCATGCTGGGCATTGAAGAAGGGGCCAACCTGTTCGCAGAAGAGATTCTGCGCGGATCGGATGCCGAGATCGAAATCGTTCTTGGGGCACCTCTCTCGGCCGAATGAAGCACCAGTTCGAACCCATCGCCGTCATCGGCCGTGGGTGTATCTTCCCCGGCGCACTCAACCCGGGAGCATTCTGGAAGCTGATCTCAAGTGGCGGTAACGCCATCTCCGGCGTTGCGCCGGATCGCTGGCGCATCCCCGTGGAGAGTGTCCTGGGCGAGGGTCCCGAAAAGAGCCTTACCGACCAGGGCGGCTATGTAACCGGCTTTGTCCCGACTGAACTCCAGCATCTCGACCAACTGACCCAGTGGCTGCTTTACTGCGCCCGTCAGGCTCTGAAGGAAGCAGGAATCGATTGCGTGCCAGCGCGCAGCGGAGCGATTGCGGGAGTGCTCGGCCTCCCGTCCGAAAGCCTCGCCCAATACGCCGAGAACGTGTGGCTTGAGCAACCGAATCCCATCGCGCCGGAGAACCGGTTCATGGCGGGACTCTCTACCCACATCCTGGCGCAGACGCTGAACCTGGATCTCGGCGCGTTTGCCCTGGATGGAGCCTGCGCCTCTTCCATCTACGCCATCAAACTTGCCTGCGATGCCCTGCACGATCGCCGCGCAGACCTCATGCTGGCGGGAGCCGTTAACCGGTCCGACGATCTTTATCTGCACATCGGGTTCAGCACCCTGAAAGCGGTCAGCCCCACCGGGCAGAGCCGCCCGTTTCACACCGACGCAGATGGTCTGCTGCCCTCCGAAGGCGCGGGCTTTGTTGTCCTGAAACGCCTGGAAGACGCGGAAGCAGCGGGTGACCGCGTTCTCGCCGTCATCCGGGGAATTGGCATCAGCAACGATGGCCGCACGGCGGGCCTTCTCACGCCGTCCGAACTCGGTCAGGAGCAGGCAATTCGCGGGGCCTTCGAAGTCTCTGGTCTGGAGCCGCGCGACATCTCCCTGATCGAATGCCATGCGACCGGCACGCCCATCGGCGACGCCACCGAAATCCGCAGCACCGGCCGCGTCTTCGGCGGCCTCCAAAACGTGCCCATCGGTTCGGTGAAGTCCAACATCGGCCACCCGATTACGGCTGCGGGCATGGCCGGGCTGTTCAAAATCATCGGTGCGATTCAGGCACAAATCCGTCCGGCTACCCTGCATCTCACCGGCACGACCCTGAACCCTGCCCTCGCCGGTTCGCCCTTCCGGGTACTGCAGAAGAACGAGCCCTGGCAATCCGATGGCCCTCGCCGGGCTGCCCTCAGCGCGTTCGGCTTCGGAGGCAACAACGCCCACCTGATCGTGGAAGAACCGACCGGGACAGCCGGACAATGGCCACGTCTTCCCCGCCAGCCGAAGATCGCCGTCGTCTCGGTAGGCCAAGTCACCGGCAGCCCGAGAGCACAATCCGTTTCCCTCGAACTGCAGGCGCTCGGCTTCCCGCCAGCCGATCTGGAGCAAAGCCTCCCACAACAACTGATGGCCATGGAGGCGGCAGCGGAAGCAATTTCCAAAACGAACTCCCTCCCCGGTGCCCGGACCGGAGTCTACGCAGGAATGGGCGTGGATGCCGAAGTCGCCCGCTACGGCCTGCGCTGGCGGACCGGCAACCCGGTCTGCCCCGAACTCACCCCCGCCGCAGTCACGGGAAGACTGGCCAATATCGTCGCAAACCGGATATCCAGCCGGTTCGATTTTCGCGGACCCAGCTTCGCAGTCATGTCGGAAGAAATTTCCGGTCTGGTGGCTGTTCAGTTGGCCGCCCGTGCGCTGCAAGCCGGAGAAATCGACGCCGCTCTCGCCGGAGCGGTGGACCTCTCCTGCGAACCGGTCCACCAGACCGCGCTGCCGAAACCTCCGGGCGATGCCGCCGTCTTTTTCGTCCTCAAGCGTCTCGAAGACGCGCTCGCCGCAGGCGACACGATTCTCTCGGTTCTTGAAAATCCGAACCCATCTCCTGTGGCCCCTGACGAAGTGAGCGGTCAGTTCGGGCACGCCCACGCCGCCTCCGGACTGCTCCAGGTAGCCCACCAGATCCTTCTACAAAACAAAGCCAACGTTCGGGTTCAGGCAATAGGCGGAGCCGAGGCCTCCATTGCCGTCGCCCCCTACCCGGCTGCTCCGAAGGTCTACGTCTACGGCGGGGAGGACCGCTCCGCCATTCTGAAAGCCCTGCAACAAAACAGACCCAATCAGGCCGGCCCGGCCCGTGTGGTTATCGTCGCCGCATCCGAAACTGAGCTTCGGGATAAGCTCAAGCGGGCCATGGACTTACCTGCTGCGCTGGATGGCATCTATTACCGGGAATCCCCTGTTACGGGCCAGCTTGGGTTCGCTTTTTCAGGGGCAGCGGCTGCGTACCGCGGGATGGGCAGCACTTTATTCGACGCTTTCCCCGAACTCCTGCACGACGTCACCGCCCGCATGCCCCGCGTCGGCAGGTCCGCTGAGTGGATATTTTCCGATGCCCAGCCGGACGCCTACCAGATTCTCTGGGCCATTTCGCTTTTGAGCCAGGTCCATGCCAAATTCACTCTGGATGTCCTCGGCCTCCGCCCCGCAGCCGCCATCGGACTCAGTTCCGGCGAGACCAACTCCATCGCCGCCCTCGGCGCCTGGACCGACCTCGACGACTTTCACCAGGAATTCGAGGCAGC
>JAUZEU010000637.1 GCA_030838885.1 Bryobacterales bacterium
CACGTATTCCTGCGCCGTTTCCACGTTCTGCCAGCGGACTGTACCGTCAAATGAATGAGCGTCCGACCCAAAGCCGACGTAAGGCTCGCGACGCCAGTACTTCATGTTGTGCGGGGATTCAAATCCCGGCCGAGCGAAGTTCGAAATCTCGTACCGCATGATTCCATGCCGTGCAAGCTCGTCCACTGCGTACTCATAAAACCCTGCGATTCTGTCGTCATCCGGCACATCGAGCGCCCCATAGCGCTTCCCGCCCAGAATGATTTCCGAACCGAGGCGGCTATCGTCATCCACTTCCAGCATGTAGACGGAAACATGCGGCACATCCAGCCGCAGCACCGCTTCCACCGACTCCCGCCAGGTGGCGTCAGTCTGCCCCGGCAGCCCCGAAATCAGATCCAGGTTGATGTTGTCGATACCTGCCGACCGGAGCAGTTCCACATCGCGCTGCACCGTCACGGCATCGTGTTTGCGGCCGGTCCGTGCCAATTCGGCCCTGTTGAAAGACTGCACTCCCAAACTGGCCCGATTGATCCCGGCCCGAACCCAGCCCTGCACCTTCTCGGGCGTCAATGAGCCAGGAGCAGCCTCCACCGTAGCTTCGCGCCATGGTCGTCCCGGCAACCCCGCCAGCAAGCGTTCAAACAATTCTGGCCTGATCGCGCTGGGCGTCCCTCCGCCTATATAGAAAGTGCCCGGCGTCCACTCCCATCGGTGCAACGCTATCTCGGCCAGCAGCGCCGGCGTGTACTGCTCTTCCAAGTCCTTCGGCTGCACTCCGGACGCGAAGTTGCAGTAGGTACACTTCTGCGCACAGAAGGGCCATGAAATATAAATGCCGGGCAATATCTTTATTTTAGCTGCTGGTGCCCTGATACAGATCGCGCCCCGGTGCCAGTGCCGCAATCTTGCGGTCCGCCACGCTCCGCTTCAGCATCCAGAAGCCGCAATCCGGATGAATCCAGCCGACGCGTCCGGCGCCCGTAACCTTTTCTACTGCTTCAATTCGCCGCGCGATCTCTTCGGGCGTTTCCACGTGATTGTCCTTGATATCCACCACACCAATGCCGAGTTTGATCCGCGCATCCACATCCCTTAGCGCCTCCAGCTCATGCGCGGGCCGCCGGGCCAGTTCCAGCACTACGTGATCCGCATGCAGCGAATTCAGGAAGCCCGTCAGCTTCGCCCACTCGCCCTTCTGAATCGTTTGGCCGCCGTAATTCCCAAAGCACAGATGCACTGCTTTGCGTTTCGAAGTCACCGCATCCAGCACTACATTGATCGCACGGGCCGCCAACGGCGCATCTTCCGGATTGCCGGGGATGTTGGCTTCGTCCACCTGCACGCAATCACACGGCAATGCCCGCACCTGTTCGGCCAGCACGCCCGCGATCGCCATCGTGAGCTCTTCGAAATCCCCGTAGTGCAGGTCGAGCAACGTACGCGAAAGCATGTACGGACTCGTCACGGTGAACTTGAACGGGCCACCCGCCACACCCGCCGCCATCTCGCAATCAGCCAGCAGGTTCAAACCACCCTCGCCCAAGGGACCCACTACCGCCGCGGCCGGTTTGCGCCGGAACCGCATCCGCGCCAACTGCGCGAATCTATCGCAATCGCCGCGACCCAGTTCCGTGCGGATGCCCGACATGGGGCGAACGAAGTATTCGATCATCCCGTTCGTATCCGGATGGTTGACATCAAACCGATACAATTCGCCGTCAGTGGGCAGATCGATGTGCGCACGGCGCTGAATGTCAAAAACGACGCGCGTGGCGTCCTCGCGCGCCTGTTCGCTGGGCAGCGCCGCAAGCCAATCGGGAATCGGGTACGAGCCGACAGTAGTGGTCAGAATCACATCGCTATTCTATGCCTGGCTATTCTAAGCTTAGGTATATGCAGGAGATTGCAACCTTGGGCGGCGGCTGCTTTTGGTGCCTGGAAGCGCCTTACCGGGAAACGCAGGGTGTGATTTCAGCGGTTTCCGGTTACATGGGTGGCGCAAGGCCAAACCCTACTTATGAAGAGGTTTGTTCCGGAACAACCGGGCACGTGGAAGTGGCGCAGGTCGCCTTCGACCCGGCGGTAGTTTCCTTCCGCGAAATACTGGAAATTCTGTTCGTGATCCACGATCCCACTACGCTGAATCGCCAGGGGAACGACCGTGGAACCCAGTACCGTTCCGTTATCTTCTACCACTCGCCGGAACAGGAAGCTGTTGCCAGGGCGTTCGTCGCCGAACTTACCGAGCGCAAGGTCTATGAGGATCCGATCGTTACAGCCATCGAACCCGCCCAGACATTCTGGCCGGCAGAAGGCTATCATCAGGATTATCTGGCCAACAATCCGAACCAGTCGTATTGCAGGTTCGTCGTCGCGCCGAAGCTGGATAAGTTCCGCAAGACGTTTGCCGCCCTTCGGAAGTCTGCATAGAAGCTCAGCCCGCGGCTGGCTGCTGCTGCGTCATACAATGCAGGGTGCCCAGGCCCCAAACCAGTTCCACGCAATTGATCCCCATTACCTGCCGGTCCGGAAAGCATTCTGCGAGGACATTCAGCGCTACCCTGTCATTCGGGTCGTTGAAAACGGGGACCAGCACCATACGGTTCGCGATATAGAAGTTCGCATAGCTGGCCGGCAAGCGGACACCATCGAACACCAGAGGGGCAGGCATCGGCAGCTTCCGCGCGCGGACGGGAAAGTCCTGCAACAGTTCCCAGTTCTTTCTAAGGGGTTCATAGTTCGCGTCAGACGTATCGTCTTCCGAGACCATCACGACGGACTCCGCATCGGTGAACCGGGCCAAGTCGTCGACATGCCCGTGCGTATCGTCACCTGCGATCCCGTTTCGCAACCAGAGCACATGGTCAATTCCCATATACTCCCCCAGCTTCGCCTCAAGTTGAGACCGGCTCAAGTTCGGATTCCGTGCCTGAACCGGGCTCAACAGACACTCTTCGGTGGTCAGCAGCAAACCTGCCCCATTCACATCAATGCTGCCGCCTTCCAGAACCTCTTCGGGATACCATGCGTCCGCACCCGCCAGCGCGGGAATCGCCCGGCCGGCAGAATCATCGAGCAGGTGATTCTCATACTTCGCCCAGCCGTTGAATCGCCACTTGGCCGCCGCTATTTGTCCCGCCGCATTCTTCAGAAATAACGGAGCGAAATCGCGGGCCCAGACCCGGTCCGTGGGCACCTGGTGAAACTCCAGCGCTGCCATTTCCGCACCCACCTTCTCCAGGACCACCCGGGCAGACTCCTGCAGTTCCGGATTGCCCACCAGAATCCGCACCCGTTCCACCGTGGACAGCTTCCGGACGATCTCGCCATAGATCCACGGAATGGGCTCAAATCGCCCGGGCCAGTCTTCTTCGTTGTGCGGCCACGCGATCCACGTTGCCTCATGCCGCTCCCACTCCGCGGGCATCCGGTACCCGAGTGCCCGGGGTTTCGGCTCACTCAAACCAGAAACCTGCTCGTGATAGGCCCGTAAGCATCAATCCGCCGGTCACGCAGAAACGGCCAGCCGCGGCGAATCTCTTCCATCTGCTTCACATCGCACTCGACAATCAGAATCTCTTCCTTGTCATGCGACGCCTCCGCCAGCATCCGCCCGAAGGGATCGCTCACAAACGAGGCGCCCCAGAACTCCAGCCCGTTCTCCGGCGTGCCCTCAAAGCCTACCCGATTGACAGCTGCTACATAGATCCCGTTCGCGATGGCATGCGCACGCTGCGCCGTTCGCCAGGCATCATGCTGCGCCTCGCCCAACTCCGCTTTTTCCGAAGGATGCCAGCCAATTGCCGTCGGATAGAAAAGGATATTCGCGCCGGTCATCGCCGCCAAGCGCGCCGCTTCCGGATACCACTGATCCCAGCACACCAGCGTCGCGATCCGCCCGAATTTCGTGTCGAATGCCCGAAAACCCAGATCGCCCGGCGTGAAGTAAAACTTCTCGAAAAAAAGAGGATCGTCCGGAATATGCATCTTGCGATACATACCCAGCAAAGTCCCGTCGGCATCAATTACGACCGCGGTGTTGTGATACAAACCGGTGGCGCGCTTTTCAAATAACGACGCCACGATCACCACGCCCAACTCCGCCGCCAAAGGGCAAAGCACTGCAGTGGAAGGCCCGGGAATCGGCTCGGCGAGATCGAAGAGCCGGGCGTCTTCCTCACGGCAGAAGTACTGCGAACGAAACAGCTCCTGCAGGCAGATAATCTGCGCGCCTTTTTGCGCAGCTTCGCGCACTTTTTGAACGGCGTAGTCAAGATTTGCCTGCGGTTTGAGTCCGCAGGCCATCTGAACCAGCCCGATTCGGAATTTGTCGGGAGTCACTAACTCTTATTTTACGAGCCCGTCTTTCAGCCGATCGGAACCTGCTCCACAATCCGGATTCCGAACCCTTCCAGAGCCACAATCCGTCGCGGATTATTCGTGAGCAGCCGAATAGTGTGCAGCCCCATATCCGAGAGGATCTGCGCTCCCAAACCAACCTCATGCTGCAGGGGGGGCTGAGAAACATGCCGGTCATGACCTACGATCCGCCCGTCTTCGGTGCGCAGCCCCAATCCCGTCTGGTGCAGGTAAACCAGCGCACCAGAACCTTCTTCCGCAATACGCCGCAGCGAGCCGCGGACCAGCGCCTGGCATTCACATTTCTGCGACCCGAACAAATTGCCGTAGGCACAATGCGAGTGCATACGCACCAGCACGCTTTCTTTGCCCGCTACATCTCCGCGAATCAGTGCCAGATGCGAATCGGGGCTCAGATCACTGGTATACAGCACCGTCCGGAATTCACCGAACTCGGTCTGAATCGTCCCTTCCGCGCGCCGGTGAACGCAGTGTTCCGTCTGCAGCCGGTACCGGATCAGCTCCGCTACCGAGATCATCCTGACGCCATGCTGAAGGCAAAACTCCTTCAACTGCGGCACGCGCGCCATGGTGCCGTCCTCGTTCATGATTTCGCAGATCACGCCAGAAGGGTCCAGCCCCGCTAAACGGGACAGATCTACCGAAGCCTCAGTCTGGCCGGCGCGAACCAGAACCCCGCCTTCCCGCGCGCGCAACGGGAAGACATGGCCCGGCCTCGCCAGATCGTTGGGTCGCGTATTCGGGTCAACTGCAGCCAGGATAGTGCGCGTACGATCTGCCGCCGAAATCCCGGTGGTAACGCCCTGGCGAGCGTCAATGGATTCGCAAAACGCGGTGCCAAAATTCGAAGTATTGTTCGGCGACATGAGCGGCAGCCGCAACGCATCGCAGCGCTCCGGCGTCAGGGTCAAACAGATCAGCCCGCGGCCATGCGTGGCCATGAAGTTGATGATTTCAGGCGTAACTTTCTCGGCGGCTATAGTGAGGTCGCCTTCGTTCTCCCGGTCTTCATCGTCCACCACGACGAGCATGCGCCCGGCTCGGGTTTCTTCGATGGCCTCCGGAATGGTCGCAAATGGCATAGGGGAAGTTTCAATATATCTCC
>JAUZEU010000688.1 GCA_030838885.1 Bryobacterales bacterium
TGGGGAACGGCGGTGGCTTCGGCCATCGCCGCCCGCAACCCTCAGATCACGGCAGCGGTGCTGACGCAGGCGGGCCACCTGCTTTCTCCCGAGGCGCTCAACGCGGCTAAGTCAGCGGCGGCAATCATGGGGATGAATAACATCTACTACCGCTTCCAGCATCTGAGCGGTAACGAGCGCTATGGCCAGATTCCCGCCCGGTTGCGAATGCAGGCGATCCGGTCGCACGGGACAGATCCGCTGGACTTCGAGTTGTGGTGCACTGCGGTCTCGGCGGTGAATGGCTGCGGAGTTTGCATTACCTCGCATGAAACGGTGCTGCGGCAGAAGGGCGTGAGCGAGGAGACCATTCTGGCTGCAATTCGGATCGCGAGTGTGATCCATGGCGCTGCGGCGGTGCTGGACGCGGCTGTCGTTTCCGTTTGATGCGTTCGGTTTGTGTCTTTTGCGGCTCGGGTTTCGGCAAGCGGCAGGCTTATACAGATGCCGCCGCGGAACTCGGCCGCCTTTTTGCGTCAGCGGGCGTGCGACTGGTTTATGGCGGAAGCCACGCCGGGCTGATGGGCGTGGTGGCCGACGCCTGCCTGGCCGCGCGTGGCGAGGTAGTGGGCGTGATCCCGCGTTCGATGGTGGAGCGCGAGATCGCTCATTTGGGACTAACCGAGCTTCGGATCGTCGGCTCGATGCATAAACGTAAAGCTTTGATGGCGGAGCTTTCGGATGGCTTCATCGCAATGCCTGGCGGCTTCGGCACGTTCGACGAGCTATTCGAAATCCTGACGTGGCGGCAGATCGGGATCCACAACAAGCCGATAGGCCTGCTGAACGTGGAAGGCTACTTTGATCCCCTGCTCGCCCTGGCCGACCACGCGGTAGACGAAGGCTTTCTGCGCGCCGGGCACAGATCCGGGTTGATCGTCGAGACGCATTCGGCCCGGCTGATGGCACTGGTCGCCGGAATGCCTGCGTAAAGGTGATGAAAGTCCCGGTGCTGGCTTTGCTGGCAGTTTCCCTTGCAGCGCAGGACGCACGCTTTGACGCACGTTCGCGACTGGTGGTGCTTCCCACAACGGTCACGGACGCACAGGGTCGCCTCATTGACGGTCTGGATGTGCCGGATTTCGTCGTTCTGGATAACGGTCGGCCTCAGAAGCTTACGGTAGACACGATCGGCACAGGTGTTGCGCCGATCGCACTCGCGATCGCTGTACAGTCCTCCGGGATGTCAGCGGCCGTTCTCGAGAAGGTGCAGAAGGCGGCCGGCATGTTCCAGCCGCTGATCACGGGAGAGCGTGGATGCGCGGCCCTGCTTTCCTTTTCCGAACATGTGAGCTGGCTCCAGGACTGCACCAGCGATTCCGCAGCGCTGACGCGGGCGTTCGGACAACTTCGGGTTGGCGAATATGCGCGGGCGCGGATGCTGGATGGAGCCACTGCCGCTATTGCACACCTCACCAAATACCCCAACTCGCGGCGTGTTCTGCTGCTGATTTCGGAGTCGCGCGACCGGGGCAGCGAGTCCGATCTTGCCGAGGTCACTTCGTCAGCGCAAACCGCGGCCGTGACTGTGTACGCAGCCACCTACTCGGCCTTGAAAACAGGTTTCACCTCGAGGACGCAGGTGAGGCAGCAGGAGCCGAAGACCCCGCGGCCGATAATACCCAATCCCAACAGAACGTGGAACGGAGCGCCTCCCTCGCCACACAACCCGGTGATTACGGCTCCGGAAGACCGACTGGACGTGCTGGCAGGAATCACCGAATTGATGCGGCTTCGCCAGATCGAAACCACGCAGGTGCTGACGGGCGGGAGCGGCGGCAGAACGTTCCCGTTCACCCGTCAGCAGGGACTGGAGGGCGCGATCGAAAAACTGGTCGCCGAACTGCATTCGCAGTACGTGCTGAGCTTCGTGCCGGAAGCCTCCGCCAGCGGCTATCACACGCTCGACGTGCGGGTGGTTCGAAGCGGCGAGTTTCGGGTCCGCGTGCGCCCCGGTTACTGGCGCGATTAGCGAAACAGGAAGGTGGCGAGGAACCACTGGTTGCCTGCGGGATCTTTGACGCCGGCGGCGCGATCGCCGTATGGGGCGTCGGCTGGTTTGGTCAACGATTCGGCTCCGGCGGCGAGAGCCTTTTGGTAGGCGGCATCAGTGTCCGGTACGTACAGGTGAAGGCTGGCTTGCATGGGAGTCCATGGTGCATTCGCCTGCCCGAGCTCTATCATCGAATCGCCGATGCGCAGTTCTGCGTGCATGATCGTGTTGTCGTCGCGGCGGTGGACGCCGAGTTCTTCGGCATCGAAGGCGTCTTTCAGGAACTGCAGGATCCGGTCTGCGTCGGGCACGACCAGGTATGGGGTAAGGGAGCGGAATCCAGCGGGTTTGTAGTCTGGCATGAATCCATTGTGCCGGAACGCGGTCGCCGCCGTATTGTAGAAAATCGCCTATAGCGGGACGTGGTTCAGGTGCGGGGTCTTCTTCGCTGAGTAGGTAGACGGGTTGATGCCCGAGAAGGCTCGGAAGTCATGGTTGAAGTGTGCCTGGTCGAAGTAGCCGCAGCTGAGGGCGATGTCGGTCCAGTCCGGTTCGTTGTCCCTCCCGATCGTCCGCAATGCTGACTGAAAGCGGCGTACGCGGGAGAAAACTTTGGGCGTCAGACCAACCGTTTTACGGAACTGATCCGTGAAACGTTTGGCGGTGAACCCGGTTTGGGAGAGCACCTGAGCCACGGTTCGCTGCCGCTCCAGTTCCCGCACCGCGAAGGCGATTTCGGGGCGGAGTTCGAGGCGGCCGCACGCTCTGGCGAGTAACTCCGCTTCCATGACCAGACACCTCGCCCGTGGAGTGGCTGCTTCGAGAATGCGTTCCCGGAGACTTCCCTTCAGATCAACATGTTCTCCCTGCAGTGCGTCGGCCTGCATGTTCAGGAAGGGAAACGCGCCGCCTGGCAGGAACTGGACACCCAACACGCAACGCTGCTGGGCGGTATCGATCAAGAAGTATTCCGGTTGCGCTCCAATCGTAATCACGCCGCTTCGGTTGCTGAAACGGGTGTGGTCTTCGCGGTCATAGATGCGGATACGGTCCTCATCCAGGTTCACGACCAGGCACATGCAGCCATCCGGGAGCAGACGCTCCATGGCGTGGGGTTGAGTGTAGCCCTCGTAGTACCAGATAGTCCCAACGAAGTGGCTAAGCGGGGCGGCGGGGCGGTATTGGAGGTTAGTCGACATACTGCAGTTCGTGCAGGCGGTGGTAGATGCCGCCGTGCTCCACGAGTTCGTTGTGGGTGCCGGTTTCGACGATGCGACCCGCGTCCAGAACCACTATCTTATCGGCTCTGCGGATGGTGGAGATCCGGTGGGCGATGACAATGACGGTTCGGCCTGTCATGAGATTCGCGAGGGCTTTCTGGACCAGCATCTCGGACTCGGTGTCGAGGTGAGAGGTCGCCTCGTCGAGTATGAGAATCGGCGAGTTCTTGAGAATGGCCCGGGCTATGGACAGCCGCTGGCGCTGCCCACCGGACAGCTTGACGCCACGGTCCCCGATGACCGTGTCGTAGCCCTGCGGGAGGCTCTCAATGAAGTCGTGGGCGAGGGCGGCTTCGGCGGCCTGGATCAGCCGAGCGCGGTCGTATTTTTCCATGCCGTAGGCGATGTTGTTGGCCACGGTGTCATTGAACAGGAAGGTATCCTGCGCGACGAGGCTGGTGAGGTTGCGGAGAGAGGTGAGCGAGAGGTCGCGCACGTCAGTGCCATCGATGAGAACGGCCCCCTGGCTCGGATCGCGGAAGCGGGGGACGAGGCTGGCGAGGGTGGTCTTGCCGGCACCGCTGGGCCCCACGAGCGCCACGATTTCCCCGGCGACGATGGTGAGTGAAACCCTGTCGAGTTGCAGGCCGCTGGCGCTGGGATAGCGGAATGTGACGTTGTCGAACCGGATGCTCTTGTGGAAGCCGGCAAGTTGTTTCGAGCCGCCCGTGATGTCTTCGGGCGTGTCGAGATAGCCGAAGACTTTCTCTGACGCGCCGATGGCCTGCTGAAAGATGCTGTAGAGATTCGTCAGGCGCTTGACCGGCTCGAAAAGAAAGAGCAGCGCCGCGAGGAAGCTCATGAAGTCTTCGGGCCTGAGGACGTGGCTGCGGATCTCTTCGCGGCCGTACCAGAGCAGGCCGACAAAGGTGAGTGCGCCCATGAATTCGATAAACGGCGAAGGGATACCCTGGATGAGGACTTTCCGGACGTTGACTCGGCGGAGGCGCTCTCCGGCGGCACGGAAGCGGCGCAGCTCATAGCTCTCGGCGGCGAAGGCCTTGACCACCTGATGCCCGGCGATGGCTTCCTGCAGGAGCTGATTGAGTTCGCCCGTTGCGTCCTGCGTGCGCCGGCTGGTGCGGCGTATCTTCTTGCCCAGGCGCGCGGTGGGAATCAGGATTACGGGGAAGAGCAGAAGGGCGAAGATGGCGAGCCGCCAGTCGGTTCCGAAGATGACGATGAGGAGGCCGAGCAGGGAGAAGATCTGGCGGAGGAGGTCGGCCAGCATGTCGGAGCAGGCGGTCTGGATCTTGTCGATGTCGCTCATGACTGAGGACATGAGGCGGCCAGTGGAAGTGGTCTCGAAGAAGGCCGCGCCATGGCGAAGGACTTTGGCGAAGACTTCGTTGCGGAGGTCGGTGACAGCGGAGAAGCCGACGTAACTGGTGAGATAGTCGCCGAGGTAGTCGCAGACGCCGCGAACGAGGAAGACGATGAGGATCGAGATCGCGACGATCGTGAAGATGTTGTGAATCGACGACGGAAAGAACTGCTCCAGATAGATGGGATGGTGCAGGACGGTGAAGATGGGTTCGGGAGAGGCGTCGGCTGTGGGGCGCAGGACGCGGCCGAGGACAGGCTTGATCAGGATGGCGCGGGCGGCGGTCATGAGGCCCATGAGGGCCATCAGCAGGACTGAAAGAGCGAGCAGCGGCAGGTATCGGCGGGCATAGCCGGCGAGGCGGAGAGCGTCTTTCATGCGGGGATTTTCTCCAGTTTACGGAGAGCCTGGTTCGCCTGATCCAGCGAGATGTTACGGATGGGGTCGGATTTCAGGATCTGGTGGGGGGTGCGCCACGGGTGCCATATCTGCTCGTCGGAAGGGCCAAACAAGATGAGCTGGGGAGTGCCGAAAGCGGCGGCTACGTGCGCCGGCCCGGAGTCATTGCCGATGAAGAGAGAGGCGTCGCGGAGCAGGCGTGCGAGATCGGGAAGTGGCGCGCCGGAGATGGTGCGGTAGAGCTGAAACGCAGCAAGATCTTCATCGGGCCCTCCTATGAAGACAGGCTCGAGTTTCAGATGCTGGCTGAGGTGGCGGGCGAGTTTTAAGAAGGACTCAGCGGGCCATGTCTTTTCGGGAGTCGCTGCCAGGGGGTGGATAACGGCGTAGGGGTTCGCGGGGGCCTCCGTGGCACGGCCCGGGGCAGCGGGGACGCTGGCCCGCGGCACTTCCGCGACAGGAACGCCAAGGTAGAAAACGGCGGCGGCCTGGTGTTCGGCGGTGTGTACGCGGCGGGTAAGCCCCAGGACTTCCTGTGCGGTGGGAACGGGCGTGTTGTAGATCCAGCCCGGTTTGAAGATGTCAAAGCCTGCCCGGAAGCGGGCTCCGGAGAGGAGGGTCAGGCGGGCGCTGCGGGTGCCGCCGTGGAGGTTCAGACAGAGGTGGGGCGCGAAGGCGCGGAGGGCGCGGGCGCTCGGCGGCAGGGTCTTGTCGAAGATGGCCGCGAAGCGATCTTCGGCCACGACGGCGATGTCGAGATCGGGCCGAGCCTGCTGGAGGAGCCGGATAGCGGGGGTGGAGAGGACGCAGTCACCGAGTGAGCGCAGGCGAAGGATGGCGACGCGGCTGCCGGGGGCGAGTCGATTGAGGGTGTC
>JAUZEU010000735.1 GCA_030838885.1 Bryobacterales bacterium
CTCGTCGTTCGACCTACATGAAGCCGTAGCGATTCATCCCTAACGGCCAGTCGCAAATAGCAATGTATGACAGTCGCAAATAATGATGTGCAGTCGCACTCAATTATGGAACTGACAGGAATTGCAAAACATCGTTGAGCCATCCATCATCCTCTGCGAAACCGAGGAATTCTCAGTTGATGAAAAGTAGCTTTCGTTGACGCCGCTACCCATCGATGAGCCGGGAAGCCTGCCTCTGCTTTCTGACAAGCTGGCTTCTCACGAGACGGAGATGATCGAGGCTGCATTAAGAGAGAGTCGAGGAAGGGTGTTCGGACCAAATGGGGCGGCAGTCAAACTGGGGATACCACGATCCACTCTGGAATCGAGAATTCGGCTCTTGAAAATCAACAAACATCGCTTCAAGAGTTAGCTTTGCGGAAGGCCCGGCGGTAACCCGCACCCTCGTCGCCATTTGTTTCGCGAATTTCGCCAATTGGTGATTTCGCCACCATAGTTGAATTAGACCCCGCGATGCAATTCCGGTTCCGCCGCTCGTTTGATCTGACGATGGCTTTATGACGCACCGCTTCATCGAAAAGTCGAAGAATCTTCGCCCGGGACCGCTTCATTGATCAAAGTCTATGCCCATCAAGGCGGTGGAGCGAATCCCAACGGTGAGACAGTCGCGTTTTGAGACCTGGCGCATCGTGGAACAAAACCGCAGCCATCGGGGTCAGCCATAAGGTCGTCCGCTTCAAGCCCAGCAGGGTGGCAGTACCATTTTGACCACCCGTCACACCCTCCGTTTCCAGAAGAGTTTGAAGGATCCAATTGGCACGCCCCCGCCAGTCTTTAGATTCTTAAATCTTCATTCATAAACAAAACGAGTGCAACAATCGCGAAGGAGCATCAGGCTGCCTGTAGCAGGTTAACGATGTTCTCGATGGCCTTGTCGGCTTTGTGATAAGCGGCTTCGAGCTTGCTGTTGGGCCGATTGGCGAAATCGGGTTTGTGATGGAAGCAGCTGTTGGCGAGCGGGCCGCACAGGCGCTTGTGAAAGAAGAGAAACAGGAGGGCGACGTCGATGCCTTTGGAGGTGAGGCGGTAGGCGTAACGGCGGCCATCGCGCTCAAGCAGTCCGTGTCCTTTGAGTTTACGCAGATCGTAGCGGAGCTGGTTGAGTCCGTATTGTTTCGGGGAGAGCTGGAAGGTGGTGAGAACTGCCTCGTGAATCTGTTTTGCGGTCCAGCCGCCGACGGTACTGCCGTTGTGCAGGAGGACTTCGAGAAGCCGGATGATCCGCGTGTCGTGGATTTTGATGCCAGGATAACGGACTGAGCCGATAGTGACGGGCAGAGCGATCTTCTGCAGCAGAGGAAAATCCACATGGACATTGAGGCTCTGCGCCTGGAATTCGGCGAAGCGGTCCGTGATGGTCTGGAACTTTTTGCGAACGGCATCGAGGTGATCGAGTCCTTTCTTCAGGCCGAAATCGCGCAGGTTGTTGGAGCAAAGTTCGTTGCGCAGAAAACGGGAGAACTTTTCATATTGCTTGAGGAAGGCGTGTTTCCAGTACGCCCGGAAAACGTGATGCCCGTGCTCGATCTGATCGACCACCGTCGCGAGTTTTCCGCGCAGCCTCTTATCCAGCCGGACCCCGAAGATCTCGCTGATCCGGTTCGCCGTCAGCCGCCACAGGCCGATCTCGCAGCTTCGCTCGAATATTTTGTGGATGGGAAAGTGGCGTTGGAAGATGAAGTTCCGGCAGTACTCGATCTGTGTAATCGAGTAGAACCGCGACAGGCTCATCTGGCTGCGTTCCTTCTTTGAGAACTTCGGCCCGAGGATGAGCGTCCAGTAATCGAGTTGTTTGCGAATGATCGCGGGACTGAGCCGGTCGGCGGCGGCCTGCAGGGCGGCGACATCGTCCACGGCAAGGAAGGCGTTGTCGTTCTTGTGAAAGCCGATGTTGCTGCGCTTCAGTTCCTGCTCGTGAACGAATGACCATTGAGCCAATAGGTGGCATGGAACGGGAAAAAGGAGGCGACACGTATGATGATCGGCCCCAGTATCTCATCCCGGATGTAGAAGTAATAATGGGTAAAGCGGCTTGTCTGATGCGCCAGGATGCGGTGGTTGGGATCCTGCGTGGGATACTTCGGTACGCTGATCCGGAACGTCCGGCCCTGTTCCATGCTCTTGAAGATGAAGTAGACGCCGAAAACCTTCTTCTTCTCCATGCGGCGCAGTGCCGGCAAAACGTAATCCTCTTTGCGAACACCTTTTCCCGCCCATTCGATTGGGATCTTGTGGTTGCGGGCGAAGGCTTCCATCCATAGCCGGTAATCGTTGGTTCGCTGGCTGAGAACTTCCTTGCTCACCACCGGAATACCGAGGACCTCGCAAACGAAATGAACCACCTGTTCGGGCCGGGATAACCCGTTCAGGTAGCCGTTGATGACAATGCGGTCGAAGCAGTGATATACAAAAGCGAGAAGGTTACCAAACAACTGAGTGAACCGCTCCATGGGAATCACTCTACACACACTGGACGGAAGACGTGGGCCGGAGAAAGATCAAACGGGGCGCAGGTAAAACTGCTCTGCAGGAAAAGGATTTTCGTCTCGCCGAAGAGATTGACTATATCCAGAGCCGCGCCGCCGAACACGACGGCCGCCTGGTAACCGTCGGTCCTCTGGTGCTGTTCTCCACCCAAACCGGCGACGCCTGGCTGCTCGATCCCGCCGACCACCTCGCCGCCCGCGTCGCACGGGATGGCGATCCGGAAGAACTCTACTTCGAAGAAACCGACAGCAGTTTCGCTATCGGCTGGAAGGGCAATTATCAGATCGACGGCGACGCCTTTGTTTTCATCGACCGCGATACCGCCCGCGTCACCACCATCCTCGGCTATCCGACCCGCCGCCTCGCTCAACTGGGTTGATCTGAAAATTCCAAATATCTTTGGCTAGAATTAGGCCTTCAGGAACGCGAGCAGGTCGGCATTGACGTGGTCGGAATGAGTAGTGCACATGCCGTGTGGCGCACCGGGATAGACCTTCAGCGTCGAGTTTCTGACGAGTTTGGCAGATAGGCGGGAGGTATCGTCGATAGGCACGATCTGGTCCGCGTCACCATGCAAGATTAGTGTCGGGACATCGATCTTCTTGAGGTCCTCGGTGAAGTCCGTCTCTGAGAACGCCTTGATGCAATCGTACACCCCCTTGATGGAGGCTTGCATTCCCTGGAGCCAGAACGACTCCCGAACGCCTTCCGAAGTCTTGGCGCCCGGCTTGTTATAGCCGTAGAAGGGCATAGTTAGATCCTTGAAGAACTGGGAGCGGTCCGCGACGACGCTGGCGCGGATCTGGTCAAAGGCAGAGATCGGCAGGCCTCCGGGATTGTTCCTTGTCTTTAGCATCTGGGGCGGCACCGCGCCGATCAATACGGCCTGCGACACGCGCTTGCTACCGTGTCGGCCGATGTAACGTGCGACTTCGCCGCCTCCGGTAGAATGGCCGACCAGAGTGGCATTCTTCAGATCGAGATTTTCGATGAGAGCGGAGAGGTCATCCGAGTATGTGTCCATCTCGTTGCCGTTCCACGGCTGGCTTGAGCGACCATGGCCGCGCCGGTCATGAGCAATGACGCGATAGCCATTCTCGCCTAGAAACAGCATCTGTGCGTCCCATGCATCCGCAGTGAGCGGCCAACCGTGCGAGAACACAACGGGCCGGCCCGTACCCCAATCTTTGAAATAAATTTTCGTTCCGTCTTTAGTAGTGATCATATTCATACGAGTCTCTCCTTGGTTATCGCCATGCTGAGCTGAAGCGTTCGAAGGGCTTGATTGATAGGCAAGTGACCTCATCGGCAATCCGAGCGCCGCCACCATGGCCGCACCGCCAACGATAACGTTGCGGCGCGACGTCTCAGACGTCTCAAAGGGTCCATGTCTGACCTGGTCCCTCATATCTGAAAAGTCCTTCTCGCGCGATGGGTTCCTCCGGATAACATTGCTTCTCCTTCAGGGAAACTGTGGACCCCGTGTGCTTCAGTGCTCGCGCCGTCCCATTCGTACTTGCTTGTCTGCTTCAATCCGATAATGCTGAGCACTCGGTGAGCAAACTCTTCGACGAGGGCCTCCACCGTAGACTGTCCGTTGTAGAACGTCGGCGTGATGGGGAAGATGATAGCGCCTGCCTCAGCTACCGCTGCCATATTCCTAATGTGAATGAGATTCAGCGGAGCTTCGCGGACGCAGAGAATCAGCGGAATCCGCTCTTTCAATGCAACATCGGCAGCCCTCTCTATGAGATCGGTTGCAGCACCCGATGCGATGCGGGACAGGGCGCCAACAGCAAGCGGCGCTATGATGACAGCCGTCGTCGGATAGGAACCGCTTGTGACGGGAGAGGTCAGATCCTGATCGTTCAGCACACGGACCTTCTTTGCATTCTTGCCGGCGATCTCCCGTATATGTCCGCCGGGTCGTCAACGCCCCACTCCAACTGGAGCAACGTGCGCCCAGTCGGCGATGCAATGACGTTGATATGATCGACACGATCGTCCCCTGATAGCAGCTTCAGCAATGTCCGGTGGACAATTGTGCCGCCGGCCCCTGTGTACGCTAACGTGATGTTGTGCTTGTCCGACATATGGTTTCCTCGTGTTGGTTTTCAATTTACTGACTTTTCCGTCTTTGCCTTGTGAACGACTCGCGGATGTATGCTGGGCAATTCTTGTGCTGTCCGCTTCGCAGCGTCTAAGCCTCAGCACTTGCTGCCGGGTCGGTCGCGATCACATCGAACCCACTGGCGAGAAACTCAGCTGCCCAACTTGCACCGATAGCGCCAGTACCAACTATCGCGATGCGCCGTATTGGTTTGTCAAAAGCCACGTCATCGTCTCCTTAAAACTCGTCTCCGCTTCCTACAATTGGTAAGAGAGTGTTTCACTCTGTGTTTGTTTTGCTGACTGGCCGGCGAACCACTATGTGAGACGCAACTGCGATGCCAGCCGAATTCTGATTGACTTCTTCCTACGCTAAGGAAGAGCCGCGCTCCCTCTGCTTTCATTGGCCAAAATTAATTAGAGAGAAGCCGTCAGAACTGCCATTCGCCAAATACGGAATGGCCGCTATACAGCCGCATCTTCCTTTCTCCCTGCTGATCGAGCACGACGTTCGCGCGGCAAGAGCCCACATGGACCTTTCCCGGTTGCAGACGTATTTCGATGAGGAGAAGAGTCGCATCCTTTCAGAAGTCGGATCGGTAGTGCGGGGACGCATCATGCCTCCCCGCAGGTATACATTGGTACACCCGGCAGCAAAGCTCAGCCCGGGTGAGGTAAACCAGATCTACAAAT
>JAUZEU010000736.1 GCA_030838885.1 Bryobacterales bacterium
TCCGCAGCAACAACAAGCGGCACACACGCCAAAGACGCCAAAACAAACCAGCCGGATGACACGGATCTCATAATGAATCCGCCACTCTATCACAGCCTGCGAAGCCTACTTCTTAGACCCGCCAGCCCCGGCAAACACCGTTCGCGCCATGGCGTCCACAACCTTCGCCTCATTCCGGGCGACCTCGTAATAGGCAGTCTTCAATAACTGATCTTTCCGCTCCAGCAACGTCTCCCGAATCGACTGCTGCGCCCGCGGATCGCTCAGGTCCCGCTGCCCCGCCGGCTCCTTCGAGATCATCTTCAGAATCCGGTACCCATCCTGCGTGTGAATGATCGGGGATAACTGCCCCGGCTGCAAAGCCAGCACAAGCTTCCGAAGTTCCGGGCTCGTCTTGTCGAACGACGATTCCGGCATAAAGCCCAGATCGCCGCCGTTCGGCGTCGTCTGCGGATCCTCGGAATAGTTCTGCGCCACCATCGCGAAATCCTCGCCCTGCCGCAGCCGCGCTTCGATCGCCTTGATCTTCCGCGCCGCCTCGTCTTCCGTCTTCGCCTTATCATTCTTCAGATTACGGACGTTCGGATCCGGGCGCGGCGACACCACAATCTGCGCCATATGCACCTGCGGTTCCGGCAAATTGAAGCTGCCCCGATTCGAGTTATAAAACGCCGCCACATCGGCATCACTGATATTGATCTTCGAAGTGATGTCTTTGTTGAACAGCTTCTTCACGCTCTCGTCTTTTCGAATACGCGCCTTCAACTCGTCGATCGAGAGCCCCCACTGCTGCAACAGCTTGTCGAATTCTTCTTTCGTGTAGGGCGTCTTCAGTTCGCTCAATCGTGCTTCCACGTCAGCGTCCGTCGCCACGAGGCCGGCCTTCTCGGCGCGCTGCAGCATAATCTCGTTGTCGATCAGAGACCGAAGCGCCTCCAGCCTGTGCAACTGCACCTGGTCGTCGCTCTCGCCCTCACCTTTGCCCGGAAACTGCGATTTGTAGGTCCGGTCGACATCCGCATAGTACACAGGGCGCCCATTGACCGTGGCCGCTACATCAGGCGCAATCGAACGTCCGCAGCCGAAAAAAAGAACACAACTGCTCAAAAACGCGGCAGCCGCCGCAGCTCGGATGTTCGTCATCTATGATCCTTCATTATAATGAGCGTTTGTCTATGAGAGCACATTCATGCGGGTAGGCCTGATCGGGACCGGAGCAATCTCCCACAAGCACGCCCAGGCCTACCGGAACATCGGCTTCCGGATTGCGGTCTGTACGGATATCAATCCGAAGAACGGCGAAAGCTTCGCAGCGCAACACGGCGGAACCTTCGTCTCCACCTTCGAAGAGGTCTGCCGTCATCCCGAAGTCGACTACGTCGACGTCTGCACCTTTCCTGATTTCCGCCTCCAGCCCATCCGCATCTGCGCCGAAACCGGCAAGCATGTTCAGGTGCAAAAACCGATCTCGACGGACCTCGCCACCGCGCGGGAAATGGTACGAATATCGCGCGAAGCAGGCATCGTGCTGGGCGTTGTCAGCCAGCATCGCTTCGACGACTCCACCATGTTCCTCAAGCGCGCGCTCGGGGCCGGACGCCTCGGCCGCCTGCTCCAGTGCGATGCATACGTGAAGTGGTATCGGTCTGCCGAATACTACAGCCGGCCCATCAAGGGCAGTTGGGCAGTAGAAGGCGGAGGTGCTCTCATCAACCAGGCGATCCATCAGATTGATGTTCTGCGCTGGCTGGCGGGTCCCGTTGAAAAAGTGAATGCTATGTGGCAACTGGGCGCACTCCACAAGATCGAATCCGAAGACGTCGTGAACGCCCTGCTGCGCTACAGCAACGGCGCTACCGGCGTGATTCAGGCCTCCACTGCCATGTGGCCCGGGTACTCCGAAAGGGTCGAAATTCACGGCACAAAGGGCAGCGCAATCCTGACCGGCGACAAACTCACCCACTGGGATGTCCAGGATGACGAGGCCGCCAACGCCGCCGATCCCGCCCCACTCGCCAGTGAAGTGGCCTCCGGTGCGTCCGACCCCATGGCCATCTCCCTCGAACCCTTCGAACGTCAGTTCCTCGATTTCGCCGATGCCATCCGCAACAAACGCAAACCGCTTGTCGCCGGAGAAGAAGGTTGTGACGCGCTCGAAATCGTTGAGCGCATCTACAACGCCTGCCGAACCACCTGAGCGTAGTCGATTGAGTATCCTCGAATCAGTGAAACTCGAACGCTCCCAGGAACTCTTTGACCGCGCCCAACTCTCCATCCCCGGGGGCGTAAACTCCCCCGTCCGGGCCTGGCGCGGTGTTGGCGGTACGCCCCGCTTCATCCACCACGGAGAAGGCGCACACCTTTTCGACGAAGATGGCAACGAGTACATCGATTACATAGGCTCCTGGGGTCCGCTCCTCCTCGGCCACCGCCATCCCGAAATCCTCGACGCGATTCAGCAGGCCCTCGCCCGCGGGACCAGCTTCGGAGCTCCCACGGAACTCGAGATCGAACTGGCCGAAACCATCCGCGCCATGGTTCCCTCTATGGAGATGGTCCGCCTGGTCAACTCCGGCACCGAAGCCACCATGAGCGCGCTGCGCGTCGCCCGTGGCTTCACCAACCGTGACCTCACCATCAAGTTCGAAGGCTGCTACCACGGTCACGTCGATTCGCTGCTCGTCAAAGCCGGCTCCGGCGTCGCCACCCTCGGGCTCCCGGATTCCCCCGGAGTTCCCAAAGGTTTCAGCGACACCACGATTACCCTGCCGTTCAACAACGTGGAAGCGGTCGAACAGGCTTTTCACAATCATCGCGACCAGATTGCCGCCATCATCGTCGAGCCCGTCTGCGGCAATATGGGATGCATCCCGCCCAACCCCGGCTACCTCGAGGCGCTGCGCCGTATTTCCGAGATCCACGAAGCGCTGCTGATTTTCGATGAAGTGATGACCGGCTTCCGCGTGTCCCCCGGCGGGGCGCAGCAGCTTTACAACGTCAAGCCGGACCTGACCACGCTCGGAAAAGTCATCGGCGGCGGTATGCCCATTGCTGCCTACGGAGGCCGCAGAGACATCATGACGTTTATCGCGCCCAGCGGCCCGATTTATCAGGCGGGAACCCTCTCCGGCAATCCCCTTGCCGTGGCCGCCGGACTTGCCATGCTGCGCCACATACAGGCGAATCCATGCCTCTACGACCAGCTCAACAAATGCACCTCGCGCCTGGCCGCTTGTGCGCCGGAGAACATCACCGTAAACAGAATCGGCTCCATGATGACGTGGTTCTTCACCAGCGAACAGGTCACCGACTTCGACTCAGCTAAATCCAGCCATACCAAGCAGTTCGCGAAATTCTTTCATGCGATGCTTGAACGCGGGATATATCTGCCCCCCTCACAATACGAAGCCCTTTTCGTCTCCACCGCCCACACCGGGCCAGACATCGAGCAAACCCTGCAAGCCGCAAAGGAAAGCTTCGAAATCGCCCTGGGGTGATCTTTAGTCGGGCAGCTTATTCTAGTCGTCGGGATCGAGAATGCACACATCCCGCAAATTGCGGTATTTCTCGGCAAAATCCAGCCCGTAACCGACCACGAACTCATCGGGTATATGAAATCCGACATAAGCCACATCCACATGCCGCAGACGCCGGTCCGGCTTATCCAATAGCGCCGCCACCCGCACCGATTTCGGATTGCGTGTTTTCAGCAATGCCGTCAGATAGCTGAGGGTAATGCCGCTGTCGATGATGTCTTCCACAATCAGCACATCGGCGCCCTCCAGAGAAATGTCCAGATCCTTCACGATCTTGACTTCACCGGAACTGGTGCGCTCCTTGCCATAGCTCGAGATCGCCATGAAATCGATGAACGCATCGCGTTTGACCGCGCGCGCCAGATCCGCCAAAAAGAAGCAGGCGCCCTTTAAAATGCAAATCAGGTAGAGCGTTCCGTCCGGATAATCGGCCGTAATCTGCGCGCCGATTTCAACGATGCGGGACTGAAGTTTTTCTTCTGAGATCAGCGGGCGTAACGACATGGTTATAGAGCTTCCAGTGTACGTTGCAGTCCCTCTCGGCTCACCCGCTCCTGCTCGCCAGACTGCATATTCTTCAGTGAATACTGGCCCGCAGCGATCTCGTCATCTCCCAGAATCAGCGCATAGCGGGCCCCGAGCTTGTTGGCCAACTCCATCCCGCGTTTGAGTTTGCCCCCGGCCAGAACTTCAACCGAAATACCCGATCGGCGCAGATCGCGCGCAAGTTCGCCCGCGTGGCGGAGTGCCGCATCCCCCAGTGGTGCCAGAAAGAGGTCGAGTGCCGAGCCGGATCCCTGATCCACAGTCATCACAAGCCGGTCTTCCCCAATGGAAAATCCAATTCCGGGGGAATGCACGTTCGAGCCAAGGGCCTCCGCGAGCCCGTCATACCGTCCGCCGCCCAGTACCGAATTCTGCGATCCCAAATTGCCATGCGTCACCTCGAACGTCGTGCGCATGTAGTAATCAAGACCGCGGACCAGGCGCGGCTTCACTTCGAAGGGAATGGCGCGGTCTCTCAAATATCCCTGAACGGCAGCAAAGTGCGGCGCGCAAACTTCGCAGAGGCTGTCGAGAATAGACGGCAGCTTATCGATTGCCGGCTGATCTTCCGGAACCTTGCAATCGAGCACACGCAGGGGATTGGTCTCCGCACGACGCTGGCAATCCGCGCAAAGGGTAGGTGCGACAGGCTCCAGCGCCTCCCGAAGTTTCGCAATGAACTTTGGCCGGCAATCCGCACATCCCACGGAGTTGATCAGCAGCGTAAAGCCGGAAAGCCCCGCTCGCGTCAGCATCTCCGTCACCATCTCGATCACTTCCGCGTCGATAAACGGCGAGTCCGATCCGATCGCTTCTGCGCCAATCTGAAAGAACTGTCGATAGCGTCCCTTTTGAGGGCGCTCACGGCGGAACATCGGGCCAATGTAGTACAGCTTCTGAACACCAGGCCGCTGGTCCAGCCGGTGTTCAATATATGCGCGAATCACGGACGCAGTGTTCTCAGGGCGCAGCGTGAGCGAAGTGCCATGGTCGTCGAAGGTGTACATTTCCTTCGAAACGATGTCGGTTTCAGCGCCTACGCCACGCGCAAAGAGTTGTGTCTCTTCAAGAATCGGCGTGCGGATTTCCTGATAATTGTAGGCCCGGAAAACCTCCCGGGCGATAGCTTCCACGCGGTTCCAGACAGCGGTATCGGGGGGCAGTAAGTCCCTTGTACCTTTTACGGCTCGAATCATTTGTAGGGGAACTTTTCATACTAGCACGCACACCCCGCCAAGACCCGAACTTGGCCTCAAACGTGCAGTCCCAAAGGCATGCACATGCACATTCATATGCCGCATCACGTACCTTTTTCGGGTTCGCTGGTTGGAATGGCGCTGGGCGTCACCGTGTTCCCCGTCATAGTGCTGCTCACCCTGTTCCTGATCGCCCGTTAATCTGGATCAGACGAACGCAGCAGGTGGCGGAGGATCTTCCGGGCGGCCTGCATTGGAGAGCGGAATGTAAATCAACGTTAGAGCCAGGATCGCCAGAACGACAAGGCCAACCGTGTAAGACGGTGCGCTGAACACCACCGGAATTTTGATGTCGAAGAAGTTAAAGGTGGCCGTTACAAGGCCCATCAAAGCTTCACCCGCTATCAGGCCGGAAGCGGCAAGTACGCCCACACTCTCAATCCGAATCTTCTGACCTTCATTCATCCCTCGGCGGGCGGAAATGGCGTCGGTGACCCAACGAACCATGCCTCCGATAAAAATCGCAAACGTCGTGCCGAGCGGCAGATACATTCCGATCGCGACCAGCATAGGGCTCTTCACGCCGATCATAATCATCGCGACGCCCATCAGGATTCCAGCCACGATCAGCGGCCACGCCATATCTCCCCCAACGATCCCCTGTGAAAGCGAAGCCATCAGCCCGGCTTGAGGCGCGGGCAACAGACGGTCGCCAAAGCCGATCCCCCCGGCATTGATATTGCCCTGATGAAGCACCAGCAGCGGGAAATACATCACCGCGCTCGCCACCACTACCGCGATCAGTTCCACAATCTGAATACTGCGGGGAGTGCCGCCAATGATGTAGCCGACTTTAAAATCCTGCAGCAGTTCACCCGAAACCGCGCTCGACACGCAGACCACAGCCGCAACACCGAGCACCGCAATCACACCGCTGGACCCTTTCACACCCAGCGCAACCATCAGGAGCGCAGCGATAATCACAGTGGAAAGTGTCAGGCCGGAAATGGGATTGTTGGACGAACCAATCACACCCACCAGATACCCGGAAACGGTAGCGAAACAGAATCCCACAACCAGCATCACGATCGCCGCGACCGAGCCTGCCAGCAGGCCATCTGCGAGATACGTATAGAGCACCACCATCACGGCGAACACCACGGCTATACCCAGCAGCACGATGCGCGAGCTCATATATCGTTCCGTGCGCGCGGTGGTTCCGGCAGGTGCCACGCCTGTCTTCATCTCTTTAAACGCGCGCGCAAGCCCCGCCAACAGCGCTTTGCGCATTTTGAAAAGCGTGTAGCTCGCGCCCGTGAGCATGCCACCTACCGCGATGGGGCGCACGATGAAACGCCACACGCTGTTCGCCACAGCCAACCACGATTCGTCGCCGGA